>JANLHE010000534.1 GCA_024653875.1 Acidobacteriota bacterium | reverse complement strand
CCGACCACTCGTCGTGTACCCGGTCGTGCGCCACCATCCACTGGTCCATCCGGTCCAGGCGCCGCAGGATCTCCGCGAACTGAGCGGCCGTGGACCGCACCTGGTCTTCGATCATCAGACGAGAATGCTTCCTGCCAAGCGGGCGACGGGCGGGCCGGCCGCCACGAGTGCCCCGCTCACCGTGCCGGTGTGGCCGTTGCCGGAGTAGTCGATCTCCTCTTCGGCATCGATCACGAGGTTGCTCGTCCTCGCTGCCAGGGTCGACCAGCGCTCGGTCTCAATCTCCGTGGCCGACAGCGCCGCCGACCAGGCTCGCAGAAACGCTGCCTGACCGTTGAGACAACTCGATGCGGTCACATCGGTGCCGCGTCCACCAACCCGAAGCTGATGGGCGCTTGCCTGCGTGGTGGCCGGGATCGTGCCCGAGAAAGAGAGCGCCTGGTTGGCGCCGTCGATGTACAGTTTCAGACGGTCGGCGTTGGCCGCGCCGCCGCCGTTGAAGACGATCGTCAGGTGCTTCCAGGTCGTCGTCCCGATCGGACCCGTCCACGTGCCCTTGGGCCGGCCCGCCGTTCCGTCGCCCACGGTGACGACCACCTGGCCCGCGCTGTTGATACCGACGAGGAAGTTGTCCGTGTTGTCCGTGTTGCCCTTGACGAGCGGGTAGCTGTCTACCCCACCATAGGTGTCCACCGACAGCCAGATCATGGCCGTCAGTGCCGCCACGCTGTCCAGGGCGGCAATGTCGCCGAAGCTCGTGCGGTCGTCCACCCCATCGTAGTCCAAAGCCACCTAGACAGACTCCTCGTAGTGCGCTCTCGGATCGTCGCGGTCGTTCCAGCGGCTCGCGGCGTCCAGGTCGTCCCCGCAGTAGTGGAGTGATCGGATGCCGTGCCCGGCGTGGGTGGCGTAGGAAATTCTGGCCGTCGCCTCTACCGGGTCGTCCGTCTGGCCGCACGCCTCACACAGCACCCGCCAGGTGGGCATTACGAGAATTCCACCTGCACGCCAACGAGATAGGCGTCCTCGGCGAAGGTATCTCCGCCGGCCGCTGCGTCTCGCTCCAGCTTCAGGAGCATGTGCTCGCCGGCTGCGTAGTCGGTCACCGTGAGGGCGATGCTGGCCGTGTCGAGCTGCTTGGCCGTGCCCGGAGCCGTCGCCGTGGCGGTGTTGGCGGTCCCCGCCGTGTCGAGCGCCTCATCGTCGGCCCGGCTCAGGTGCGTGATTTTCCAGACGACCGCCCCCGTCGTGGCGCTGTTCGAAAACCAGAGCACCTTGCCGGAAATCGCCGCCACGGGCGTGTTGGCCGGCAGACGCACGCTGACGTAACACGCTTCAGCGGTGGCGGCGTCGAAGCGCAGCACCCGGACCGCCGGCCAGTTGGTCAGGCTGGTGTACTTCTCGGATTGCGGGAAGTTGGTCGCCGGTAGCTCCCAGGCCGCCGCGGGAATGAACGGGTTGAAGCTCCTGATGGACGCCAGCCCTGTCCCGGTGACGGTGCCGTTCAGGACGGGGTCTGTGAGGGTCTTGTTGGTGAGCACCTGCGCGCCGGTGAGCGTCGTGACATCCGAACCCAGCGCCGCACCGGTCGCCGCCCCGTTGGCCAGGCTGCCCACGGGAATCTTCGGTGCGTTCGTGCCCGCTCCCGTGTGGGTGTGACCGGTGGTGGTGTGGAAGAGCGCGTCCACGATATCGAGTGACGCGGCGAGTGACGTTTTGAGGTAGTCGCGGGCGTT
Organism: Acidobacteriota bacterium; assembly: GCA_024653875.1. GTDB lineage: Bacteria > Acidobacteriota > Vicinamibacteria > Vicinamibacterales > SCN-69-37 > SYFT01. The sequence goes on along the minus strand of JANLHE010000534.1, from coordinate 19,936 downwards.
GTCGGACCCAAGCGCCTTGAGGAGGCTGAGGATCGTGGTGGATTGAGTCACTAGAGCCCTCCGAGCTGATCGATCGTGAAGCCGCCGAGGTCGTCTACCAGGTAAGCGAAGAGGCGATCGATGGTGCCGTAGGTTTCCTGTGTTTTGAACTCCACGGCCTTCAGCGGCAGGTCCCAAGCACGGCCGTAGGGCCCCGACACGAGTACCTCCGCGTAGTCGATTACGGAGACGCTCTTGCTCACCTCGTCGGGCAGCAGCAGCGTCACGAAGCCCGTGGCACTCGCCGCCGTCTTCACCGCGTCCCGAACCTGGTCGGCGGTCCGATAGTCCACGCTGCCGTCATGGCGTGCCTGATAGCTGCGCGCCAGTGCCACCAGGTCGTAGGTGAGCTTCAGGGCCGGCAGAATCTGCTCGTGGATCGCCACGCCTTCCAGTACCGGCGTGCTCGCGTTGCTGGCGTTCACGAGCGTGCCCACCACGTCGATCACCTTCCCGCTCGTGCCATCGGTGGCGTCCACCCGCTGGCCGGGTACGGTGAAGTTGGTGCCGAGCGCGGTGTAGGCCGCGTCCAGGTCGGTGCGGTAGCTAATCTGGGCGTAATCCGTGGCTGAGATCTCGGGGCCGATCACCGAGAAGCCGTGCCAGGCTTTCGTGTCCGCCTGAAGGATCGCGTGATGCAGAGGCATCTGGAAGGTCTTGGTAGCCGTGCTGAATAAGCAGGCAGCATCGGCCAGGGGGTTCGGCCCGCCGCGCGGCAGGACGCCCCAGGCTACGTCGCCGTCGGCGAAGCCGACGTACAGTCGCTCGTTGTCGCCAGGGACGGCAGAGATGGCCAGCGCTGTGATCTCCTTGCCGTCGAAGTCGGCAATCGAGCCGTTCCACTCTGCCAGGAACTTCGCCGTGCTCGTCTGGTCGCCCTCCAGGTTCAGCCAGACGCCCAACTTCCACAGGTAGCTATCGCCCGCGGCCGGGTCGTAGGTGGCCAGGTAGCCCTGCCAGCTCTGGTGGCCGACGAACGAGACGGCTTTCCCCCGAACGGGGGAGTCGTTGTCTAGCAGCAGCTCCGGGCCGGCTGGGGTGAGGGTCGCGGTCGCGCCAGCGTCGAGCCGGACCAGCCCATCGCCCTCGCGCGCCCAGAGGCTGTTCAGCCAGGGACGGGCCAGGCGGCCGTGTGTGCTGTCGCGGCTCGCTGAGCGGGCGGGGAACAACTCACGGTACGGGTCCGCGCCGGCGGTGATCTCCTCGGCGCTGGCCAGCGTCCCAATCGAGCCGTCGTCCTTGAAGATGATAAGCTGGTCGCCGGGTGCGCGGCCCAACCAGGTGATGCTGCTGGAGGCGTCCCCGCAGGTGATGGCCGCGGCCCAGGAGGCGTCGATTGCCGGGTCGCCGGTGCACTTGCTGACCGTGTTGTTGTAGGCCGCCCACAACTCGTCCTTGAGCACGGCCAGGTAGTGGGCGGCGATCGTGGCGGTCGTCTCACACTGCGCCCAGGCAGCGCCGCTGTACTTCCACAGCTCGCCGTTGTCGAGGCTAACGTAGAGCTCGTCGCGCGGAGTGACGTAGGCGCCCTTGAAGCGGACGGCGCTCTGTGCCACGCGGCCGGCCCCGAAGTCCTTTGAGACGGCCCAGTCGGCTCCTGTGTCGCCCGCCCGGCGCAGCGCGTAGCGGCTGGCCAGTCCGAACAGGGTGACAGCGCCACCGTGGAGCGCCTCCACGAAGTCGCGCACGGCGCCCGTCGTGGTGGGGCTGACGGTGGTGATCTCCAGCCCCGCAAAGATCAGTCCATTGATGCTGGTATCGACGTTGTGACAGATGCGCAGCCGGCGCTCTTCATCCGCCGCTTCCTGAATCTTGGCGCCCACGCCGATCGGTCGCCGCAGAACGTAGGTCCGCTCGAGGAAGATGGGCAGGGACGCGTAGGCGTAGTTGGACGGGACGACGCGCTCGAACCCTTCCGTCTTCCGGCCGACCAGGATGCCGTCCTGGCCGGGCTTGAGCATGAGCGGTGTGCTGGACAGCTCGCAGTCCGCCGGCCAGGGGCGCCGCCTGCTGGAGACGCTGCCGCCGATCATCGGCCGATCCGCTGGATCGTGAGGGGACGGGTCGGGTGCGCGATGCGCTGCACCCGCGGCGGGCGGAAATGATCGTCGGCCTGGGCCGTGAACTCAATGGCAGCCTCTTTGCGGTCGGGGAACAGCCCCATTGCGGCCGGGCCGCGCAGGCGGTAGGCGAACCGCTGCCATGCCTGAAGGTGGCCGCTCGCCGCCGCGTACTCCAGGTCCACGCGCACGCTGTCATCGTCATCGGTGGGCCCGTCGCTGCTGCCCTCCCACAGCGTGCTCCCGGTGACCTTCACGAGCGTCGCCACCGGCCGCCGGGCCGTGACGTAGAGCGTGGTGATGCTCGTCTCGGGGTAGAGTTTCAGCCACACCTCACCGTCGGCGAGGAACGGCTCCCACCACAGCGACGGCGACGGCAACGAGAGTCCCGTCGGCGACGCCCACTCGACGTGGTAGACCATCTCCGGCTGGGTGATCCACAGCGGCGTGTAGCCCACCGTCTCGACCGCGATCGCGGGACTGCTGCCACCCGACAGCGAGGACGTGGCTACCAGCGTGCTCGGATAGCCGGACACGCCCTCGAACGTGACGGTGTGCGTCAGATCGGGACTCGTGCCAGAGCTCTCGACCGTCACCTCGCTGAGCCCGGCGAGCAGCCGCAGGGCCGCCTGCACGGTGGCGGCAGAGGCGTTGTAGGCCAGCGCGCCCGTCACGAGTGCGCCGTACGTCAGCGTGTACGTCCCGCCCGTGGGCGTGCCCGTGATGGCCACGGTCTGCACTCCGAGCGCACCCGTGAGGTTCCGTTCGTCGGCCGTTCCCGGCAGCACCACCGACCAGCGCTCGGCCGTGTAGCACCGCCAGAGCCCTTTCTGTGCCGCCACCCGCAGCTCGTTCGATGGTTGCAGGTGGTGCAGCTCGATCAGCTCATCCGCTACCGGGCTCGTAGCGTAGTCGCGGTCCACCTCCACGGTGCCGCTGCTGGCCGTGTACGCCTTGACGGTGCGGACGCGGTCGGCGGTAGTGAAACCCGCCACGGCCGTGCCGTCGCTCTTCGTGCCGCGCCGGAGCACATACAGGTTCTCCACTCCCCCCAAGTCGATCGACGACTTCAGGTCATTCGTGACGAACGTCGAGGCCGTGCCGCTGCTGACCGTAACCTGCTGGTACGGTCCGGCGCGGCGCGCCATCTCCTGCTCGATCTCGGCGAGGGTGCAGCTCACCGGCGGACCTTCCGGCCCTTCCGTGCCTTCCCGCGGGCCGTGGGGCGGGCAGGGAGAGATGGGGTCGGCTCAGGGCTCGCTGTGGCCGCGGGCAGCACGTCGGCAATGCCCTGGCGCTGCCAGTGACCGGCATGGGCCTCGTCCACCGCTACCACCTGGCCCGCACGCAGCGGGCCGTACAGCGTGCTCACGGTCTGGACGCGCAGGCGGACCTGTGGCATCAGGGGCTCCTTTCGATGGTCGGGCTGGCAGGGGGGCGGAGTATCCGCCCCCCTGCCCCGCTCGCTAGTTGGCGGGCAGACCCGATTCGAGCGCGTCCTTGAGGTAGTTGCTCCAGACGTCGGTCGAGTGCCCAGTGACGCCCCCGGTGGGGTCGAAGTCCGCTGCGGCGATGTCCCAGGCGTTGCGGAGGATCGTGTTGTAGCCCTCGCCGCCGCTAAGGTCGATGAGGGCTGTCGTCGTCCGCAGGATCGTGTTGTCGTGGATCTCGAAGTTGTGCGTGTTCCAGACGCCCATGAAGTTCGCATTCTTGTGGAAGCGGTTGCGGTGGATCTGCCAGCGATAGGGGTTGGCGATCCCCGCCCCGGCGGTGTGCTTGAGCGCGTAACCGGTGAGGTCGTGGAACGAGCAATCGAAAATCCCGACGTTGTAGCAGCCGCCGCTCTGCTCGATCCCGTCCTGGCCGCTCGCGAACCGGCAGCCGTGGAACTCGGCGTGGCTCGCGTCCCGCTCGGCGTCGCCGGCCCCGCCGTCGCGGTAGAGCCGCACGCACGAGTGGTCGGACGGCCCCGCGAACAGAGTGTTCACGAACTTCCAGCCCTGCTGGAGGACGTCGCACAGCGGCGCCGTCGTGGCCCCGGAGGCCGGGGTGGTCCAGGTGGCCGCCGCTTCCTCGCCGCCAGCCGGCGTGCTGTCCGCGTGGCGGGGACGGTTGCCTGCGCCGATGATCGTCACGTCGAAGACCTGCACGGGCGTGGTGAGCTGCTCGCGGACCTTGCCGACAAACAGGATCGTGTCGCCCGAGCTGAGCACGCTGAACGCCTTGCTCATCGTCGCGTAGGGCGACGTCCACGTCTTGCCCGTGTTGAGCGTGTCGGAGCCGTCGTTCGGGTCGACGAACCACGTCTGCCCCCGCTTGTAGGCGAGCCCGGCGCCGTTCACGCGGAAGCCGGCGCCGCTCGTCACGTCGATGCTGCCGTCGGAATTCATCTCGATCAGGCCGCCACCTCGCTTGAGTCGATGAGGCACGGACCGCTCCTCTTCTCCCCCATCCGGGGGTGGTCGCCGGCGGGGCCACCAGAGTCAGGCCCCGCCGGGCTAGGCGCCGTCTCAGGCGCGGACGTACTCGAGGTAGAGCGTGCCCACGAGCCCTGCCGTGGACGACTCACCCGTCACGGTGACGAAGCTCGCGGCGGGCCAGGGCTGACGGGACTTCCCGTTGCTGCCGATGTCGGTGACATTGTCCTCGGCGCCCTCCGCCGCACCGGCGGCCACGCCGTCGATGAGGTTGTCGTAGGACGTGGTGGCACCGGTGCCGACGCCGATGTTGACGGCGGCCGCGCCGGTTGACTTGGTGGTGCGACTGAGCACCGCGCGCGTGATGACGAGTGCCACGCCCTCGGGGTTGGCGATAGAGGCGATGGCGCCGCCAGTGGTCGCCGCGACGCCAGCGATGGCGACGTCGTACGCACCCTTTCCTGCTGCCATGTGCGGGTCCTCCGCATGGAACGCGGGGCGGCTTGGCCGCCCCGCCGTCGTCGGTCAGTGGGAGGGCGGCTTACTCGCCGCCCGCGCCGGCCCGCTGCACGAGCACCGCGAACGGGTAGCGCGTGGCCTCAGTCGTGTTCGAGAGCGTCACCGGGTTGGGCACCTGGAACGCGTAGCGGGCCACGGCGCGCAGCGCGACCATGTCTTGCTGCATCAGGTTGTGAATGATGTTCCCGGCGGCGTCCTGGATCACGCCCGTGTCGAAGAGCTTGAACGTGATGTCCTGACGAACGCCGATGATGGCCTCGCCCCAGTCGCCCACGATCATCGAGTAGCCCGTGGCGCCGGTGGCGAAGCCGGTGAGCGCGCTGCGCGAGAAGCTGATCGGCTCGTCGCGGAACGACGCCTGCCGTCCGCCCGAGTCGGCCGCGCCGGTGTTCGCCGGTCCGCCCGAATCGAACAGGAACTGATTGTTCGCGTCGCGCAGTCGCCGCAGGGCCGAGCGGGCCTGGATGCGGGCGACCGTGCCGTTGAACAGGAAGCCGTCGGCCTCGATCAGGGCCACGGCGGCATCGAAGTCGTCCACCAGGTCGATGGTGCTCGTGCCGATCGTGACCGAGTGGCTGGCCGCAACGGCGCCCTCGACGATGCTGTTGGGCCAGGTGCTCGGCGCATCGGTCCCGAAGAGGACCGCCGAGTCGAGCTTCTTGCCAATCGACTCGGCGATCCTCGGTTTGATCTGGCCCCAGACGTCCACGCGGCCGTACTTCAGGTCGTCGAGCAGCGCCTCGGGGATCGGCACGATCACCGCCAGCTCCTCGGCGTAGAGGTACTTGTTGGCCCACTTCTGCGTGGTCGTCTGCTTCAGTCCCGTGTCGCGGTCGTTCAGCGTGGTCCCCGTGAGCCAGTAGGCTTCGGGCAGCGTGTCGAGCACGGGCATGCGCTGGGTCGAGGTGCTCATTGGCACCCTGGTCAGGCGCTGCAAGACGACGGACTTCTCGACCGCCGCTTGGTGAATCTCCCGCGAGACTTCCTCGGGGATCAGCGCGTCGGTCTCGGCCGCACCGCGCTGGAGTTTGGAATCGTAGGCCATGAGAACACTCCTTCAACGGAACAGGCCCGCCAGATGGCGGGCCTGTGAAATCAGATGCGAAGAGCCGCCTAGTGGCGGCGTCCCAGGTTGGCGGCAAGGCCAGCGAGGACGGCGTTCCCGTCTCGCGCCGCGACCGTGCCGCTCGTGGCCGGGAGCAGATCCGGCTGCTCCTCCTCGCCCCGCACGCTCGCCAGGAGCTGCTTGCGGAAGGCGGGGTTCTTGCGGAGCTGCGTTTCCGTCTCGGCTTTCAGGGCCGCTACGGCCGCGGTGATGAGGGCCTTACGGCCCACCAGCCCGGCGGGAGCCTCGGCGAGCAGCTTGGCTCGCGTGGCCTCCGGCAAGGCTTCGAGCAGCGGCGCCACCGTGTGGGCGTCGTATTCGCCGACCGCCTTGCCGAGCACGCCGTGGAGCTGGACCGTCACGGCCTCCTCCGCTTCGCGCGCCTTCTCGGCCTCCGCGTACCCGTAGGGGTCCTCATCGCGGAGCCGTTTGCGCTCGGCGGCGGTGGCATCGGCGGCCCGCTTGGCTTCCCGACGGTCCACCTCGGATTGGACGCGGCGCTCGAGCTCCTCTTCGGTCAGTTGGAGCCTGGCGGGCGCCGGGGGCGTCTCCGTCCCAGCGCCGCTCTCAGGGTCCTCACCGGTTGGCTCATCGGCTCCGAGAACGAAGCCGCGCAGCCAGTTGCCGATGCGTGAACCCGTCGAAGCGGGCGGAGGAGAAGACGGTTCGGGCGCCGTCGCATCCTGCGCGGATGGATCGGGCGTGTTAGAGGGGGCCTCGAACTCGGGCATTGGAGCTCCTTACAGGGATGGTGGGGGCGGGCTGGACGGGTGCCTGCACCGGCGCCTGGGCCGGTCCCTGCACCGGCGGCAGGCCCGCCAGGAAGGCGTTGAGGTCGAAACTCTGGGGCATGCTCGGCAGGCTGATACCCGCCATCGCATCGGCAAATGGCTTGATCTGTTCAATGGCCGCGTTCACCGCCTGCTCACGGATCCGATCGAAGTTCGGCATGTTGAACGTCACGGCACTGGGGTCGTAGCCGCCTTTGCCCGCCCGTGCATCGGCAAACGCCTGGCCGAACGTCGGGCCGACCCGGTAGGGGAGGGTCGCGCGTGCGTTCTCCTCGGCCTGCTGGCCGGCGGCGCGGCCGGTGGCCTGGCGCCGGTCTTCATAGTTCAGCTCGGCCGTCTTGCGGCCCTCCTGCGCCTGTCGGACGCTCTCGGCGATCGCGGCCCGCGCGGCCTGCTGCGGCCCTTCGATGTTCGTGGCCCACCAGGCCGCGAACTGGTCCCGTCCCTTCCTGGGGTCGAGCCGGCCCTCGGTGACTTCCGTCAGCAGCCGGTCCCGCTCGCGGGTAGCGAGTGCCTGGAGCTGTGCCACGCGTTCGCGCGGGTCCTTGGGCACATAGGACGGGTTCGGCACGGCGGTCAGTGCGCCCGTGGCGGGGTCGCGCTGTGTGATCGTGGGCGCGTCGGGGGACGTCGTGACGACCGCCGGCGGAGCGCCGGGGAGCGCCGACCGCACGAACCCGCCGGCCCCGCCGTTGCTGGTGTCGTCCCACTGGTACCAGTTGCCATCGCCGCCCTGGACGAGCTGGGGCTGCTTGGGGCGGGCCGTGGGCAGGCCAGGGGCGGGCTTGTAGGTCCCCGCGGCGGTGTCCCACGTGTAGGCGTTGCCCTGGTCGTCCTTGACGATGGTGGGGTCCTTGGGGTTGTCGGGCACGAACTTGCGGGGCGGAACGGCGGGATCGACGACCCACGAGCCGCCCCGGTAGACCTGCTGCACGGCATACCCATCGACCACGTTGGGCCGGGTGGCGCCTTCCTTCGGCTTTTCCTCACCCGTGTCCAGCAGCTTCATGGGTGCGCTGGACGGGTTGCCGTCCCAGTAGAAGACCCCCTTCGTGGTGGTAATCGTCTGGCTCTTCTTGGCCGTATCGAGCGGCTGGGTCGTCACCACCGACCACGTGCCGCGGTCGTCTACCGCCTCTTCGAGGATGAGGCGGCTGCCGTCCACGCGCACCCGCGACGTTCCCTTGGCGACCGTGCCCGCGGGGATGTCTTTCACTTCTCCCGCTTGCTGGTACGTGACGCGGGTCGAGCTGGGATCGCCACCGCCCACCTCACGAATGGGGATCGTGCGGTTATGGCCCCTGCCATCGGTGACGAACCACAACGTATTTCCCGTGGGCTTTTCGACCGTCACGAGGGCATCGTTCGCGTCCCTCTCCTGGGTGCGCTTCGTTTCCGGCTGAGTCCCGGTGATGGTCCACCCTTGCAGGCCAAGCTGTGCCAGGAATGCTTGCTGGTCAGGATTCATGGCTGGCTCCCTCCGCATCGCCCGTTCGATGAGGTGTAGACTGGCGGCATGGGTCGTCTGGACTCGGATGAGCTGTGGGATGTTCCGTGGGACGGCAGGATCATTCACACCACGGCAGATGATCAGTGGCGGGACCGGATCAGGGCCGTCCTGTTCTTCTGGGCTGCTGGCCTGCCCGTCGCCTGGATCATGGGCATGAATGAGCACAGCTTCGCCGTCTACATCGCCCTGCCACTCGTGCTAGGAAGCGTGGCGCTGGGCGTGCTCTGGCTCCTGGACGTGACCAGCGGCGCACGCCGCTGGCTCAGCGGCGCACGCCGCTGGCTCAGCGGCTTCCGACGGGTGCCCTGAGCAGTCGCACGCCCTGCTTCCGCCGCTGGTATTCCGGGCCAGGAAGCTGGTCGAGCATCCGATTGCCAACCGACTCACGGGCCGTGTCGATCAGACGCTGGAGACGGTGCTGTTTGCCCACGTCCGAGAGTTTCTGGAAGGAGGGTGCCGCCACCTCCGTCCGGATACGCTGCGCGATCAACGCCCCTGCTTGCTGACGGAACTGGCGCTGCTCCTCAGCGGTGAGCGGAATCGGCACGTTCGCGCGCGTGACATGCTGCGGCGCATCTGGCACGGAGAGGCCGTAGTCGCGGACGGCGTTCAGCACGTCGGCGTTCTCCGTTGGCGGCGTATAGGGACGCCAGGGGGCGAGAGCCGCGAGTCCCTGCTGCTGGTTCTCCACCGGCTGCCCGAAGAGCCCCTGTCGTTCCGGCTGCTGCCCGCTCAGGCCGGGGATGCGCGCGGAGAGCCGCTCGCCCACACTCTGCGGGGCGCGCTGTACGGCGTCGCCGGCACGGGCCAGGAAGCCGAGCATGCCCGACAGCGGCACGAAGCGATTGATCTGCCCAGCGGCCACGACATCGAAGCGCTTGCGACCGGAGAAATAGTCGTACAGGTCCCCAAGGTTCTGCACGAAGCTCTGATGCAGAATACCGGAGACGGTGCCCTGCGTGGCCCCTTCGACGGCTGAGAGCCACAACTCGGGCAAGCTATTCCGGTCGAATTTCCTGCCCTGCTTTTTCGCAGCTTCTTCGCCCGCTTCCTTCGCATTGGCCAGCGTGGAGAACGTGATGGCGAATGGGGTGTTCTGATAAGAGAACCACCGATCCGTCCCGGGCATACGGAAGGACTGCCGCTGGTGGTCCTGCGACCAGGTTGCGTACTCACGGGGATCACTTGGCCCATCGCCCGTCAGGTTGTCGCCAAGCAGCAGGCCGAGCCCCGTCCCGGTGATGACCGTGCCGGCCGCGATGTGGGAGAAGATCTGCTGCTGCTCTTCCGCCGTCTTCGCGCCGAGGTAGCGCAGCGTGTTGCCGACGATCCCGACCGGCCCGTTCTCCAATCCTTGCTTCAGGAAGTTGTACGGGATGCCGATGAATGGCACGATCTGGTGGACCAGGAGTGCACCCGCCTGTTCGGCCGCGCTGGCGTTCGGCCGAACAGCTTTGAGTGAGGCGAGCAGAGCCACCGCGCGGTCCATGCGAGACTCGCCCTGGCCGCGCAGGAGGGTGTAGTCCTCAATCTTGCCCGCCTGCTTCAAGATGTCCGGATGGTCCCAGATGCTGGCGAGAATGCGCGCCTTCACCTCATCCACACTCCCGCGCTGCGCCCCCTGCCCAATGAGCATGCGCGCCTTGCGCGTCGCCAGGGCGTCGGCCATCCCTTCGTAGATCATCGTGCCGAGAAACTGGTCCCCCGCCTCAAGCGGACGCGTACTCAGAATGTGGCCGAGTGCACCGAGTGGCCCCAGTTTCTCCGTCCACACCTCACGACGCACGGAACCCAGGTCACCCAGTTCAGCCGCCTGCCGGTAGGCATCCTCCGTGTTCCCCCGTGCCAGGACCTGTCCGGCCCGGCGGCTCGCCTTCCCAACGTTCTCTCGCATGCCGCCAAGGATCGTGCCCACATCGCCGAAACGCGCCCCGGTGCCGGTCTGGCCCCGCAGACGGTACCGGAGTGCCTCGTGTGTTGCCTCGGCAGGTGTGTAGACGAGGACCCGCAGTGCCGTTTGGATAGCGTTGGACGTCATGTTGACGCCCGTCAGGCCGGTGGTCAGGGGGCCTGAGAGCATGTTGACGACGGTGCCTTCGGTGATGTACTGCGCGAGCTCCGGATGGCGGAGTCCGCGCATGACGGCCGTGACCTGCTCTGGCCGGTTCGGGTCCACAGCCATCAGCGCCTTGACGATGCGGTTCAGGTCGGCATCCTCAGCTTCCCGTTGGGTGTACTTGAGAAGACCGGCGCGGAACAGGTGCTCGCGGATGGCTGAGGCACGCGTGAGGGCCTCCCCGCCAAGGTCGCGCATCTGGGTGAGCAGCTCCTGCGCCGCCAGGTGGGACTCCGGGCCACCGCGCATCGGGTTCTGGGCCATCCGGGCGAGCTCGCGCACGCGTCCCGCCAGGTCGGAGATCTCGTTCTGGCGGTACGTCTTGGCGAACGCGCTCTGCAACCCGCCGGTGGCCGAGCTGATGCGGTCGAAGCGCTCCTTCTCCAGGGCCTGCTCGATCTTGTCCCGCAGGCCGATCGTGAAGTCGGTGCCGGTGACGGATGAGCGCTCCTTCTGGATCGCGTCGAGGACTCCCTGATAGACGTCCTCCTGAAGGACCGTCGTGGCCTGCGCGTGCTCCTTTTCCAGGGCAGCCGTCGTTTTGCCGAGCACGCCCTGCTGGATGTCGGCAAGGGTCGTCTGTGCCTGCACGGGATTGGGCAGGCGCTGGCGGACTTCCTGCCCCAGGTTCTTGAGCACGTCTCGGGCTCCTGCCCGTACGGCCTGCTCCGGACCCGCCGGACCCATCGGCTCCGACGTCTTCTGTGCGGCCCGCGCCAGCGCCTCCACACGGCGCCCTTCTACCGCCGCCCGCAGCTCGTCCAGGAGTGCTTCCCGCTGGTCCTGGACGGCGCGGACCGCCTGCCAGCTACCAGACTCCTTCGCCCGGGCTTCAGCCGTATTGAGCCGAACGATCTCCTCAGCCTGCTTGAGCAGCGGGTCGTCCTTGATGGCTGGGGGAGCCTTCCCGGTCCGCTCAGCGGCTGCGGTCGCCACACGCTGGGCCGCCTCGATCGCGCCACCCTCATCCGTCAGCACGTGGCCGTTCGTCTCCAACTGGAGAGCCACGTTCTGGAGACGGGCGGTGCCCCCGAGCGTCTGACCGCGGCCATTGGCGAGATCGCGGAGTACAGGCAGGGCATCATTGGCTGCCGTGCTCAGGCTGTCGAGTGCCTGGTAACTCTGACGTCCGATCTGCGCCGTGACGCGGTACTGCATCTGCTGCAACGCCGTTGCGGCAGCCTTAGAGAACTTCCGCGACGCCTGGACGGTCGTTGTGGCCGCAGCAGCAATCGTCTCATCCACCAGGTTGAGACGGTCCGCGAAGGACAGGGCGATGCCGCTCTCCTTCGCCGCCTGCGCCCGCCTGGTGGCGTCCGCAACGCGGATCGCCGCACCGATGCCGCTCTCACGTAAGAACTGGCCCTGCGCCGCCAGGTCGTTCGGATCAAGAGCGGCCCACTGCCCCACCAGCGCCTCAGCCCGATGGGGATCGTCGGCGATGGCGCGCGCCATCGCGGCAACGTCCTCACGGGTCGTGGGCACGTAGGACCCCTTCGCCGCGTCAAACGCCTCCCGGACAGCGGCCTGGCCTTTCTCCCCGATGCCGCGTCCAAGGTACCCAGCACCCACCACGTGCCCCGCTGAACCCGTTGCGGCCGGCGGCGTGGCTGCCTGTGCGGCGCGGCTGGCATCGTAAATCACCTCACCCCGGGGACCGAGCAGCAGCGTGGACAGGGGGCCCTCATCCCCGGGGATGATGATGCTGTTCGATCGCGGGCGTGGGATACGTCCAACGTTCCCGCCGGGGAAGCTCATGCCGATCACCGACGGCATGAGACGGTCCGTCCTGATCTGCTCGGCGATCTCCTGGTCCGTGGGGGGGCCGGTGATCCCCGCCTTCTCTCGCACTCTCGCCCCGAGACCCGTCGTCAAATCCTGCCGCGCTCGGGCCACTTCCTCCGGTGACGCACTCTGGAGCAGTGCGTCCGAGGACACGAACCACGGGTTGACCCCGCCGGGCTGGAGCCGGTCCAGCAGGCGGTTCGCCTGTTCGAGTGGGCCGATCCCACGCTCGGGCGCGGGCTGGCCGGTCGCCTGCTCCGCAATGGTGCCCTGCCGAGCGCTCTGAATGGCGTCCAGTGCCGTTGGTGGCGTCCCAAAGCTGAAGGGGAGCGGCTGCTCGCCGCGCGCCTCATCGGCAATGCTGAGCTCCCGCGGTCGCGCCGGCTGCTGTGGGCTCAAACGGCCGATGAGGTTATCGGCGAAGCTGCGCAAGTCCTGCACGGCGCCGCCCACCGCACCGGCGGCTCCCTCCACGGCCTGGCCGGCGGCTTGCGTCACCTGCCCCACGAGCTGCATCACCTCGACCGGGAGCGGCTTCGCCACGTATCGCTCGGCGGGCAGGGCTACCTCGGGCGCTTCCCGTCCGCTCGGCACAGCCTTCGTGAACAGCGCGCCGTTCAGCCCGCCGCCGATGGCCGTGATCTCTTGCTGCGTCATCCACGGCTTGCCCGACCTGAACGCCGTGCCGCTGGCGCCGACGTGGTACTGGCCGGTGCGAGGGTCGTAGGCGTCCGCCACGAAGTAGTGGACCGGTGTGCTAATCGTCACCGGGTCGCCCCGCCGAGCCGACGCCTCGATCTTGCCCCAGTCGCCGGACTGGTCCATCTCGGCCGGGATGCCCATCTTCTGGAGCAGCGCCGCCTGGTTGCCCAAGCCATTCATGCCACCGCCGGCCGACCACCCGACCGACTTCGCCAGGTCGAGTGCTTCTCGCAGCGTCGGGTTGCGGCCGTTGGATCGAGCGAACGCCACCGCCGCGGCCGGGCCACAGGCCGCGTACGCTTCGTCCGTGCTCAAGCTCGGGTCCCCGAACTGATTGGGCACCAGGTCGCCACGCTGGAGGGTCCGCAAATCGGTGGGCTGGCCGGCCACACCCGCCCCAATCTCGTATGGCGGGAGCGGCGTGCTGCCCGTGCCAGGCTCTGGCGGTGGTACTGCCGACTGCTCAACCGGAGCCGTGCTCTCGGCAGGCGAAGCGAGCGTATCTGCCGGCGCTGGCGCTGGCGTCGTATCGGGAACGTCGTTGGACAGTCCGAGCAGGGCTTCCCCGCTCGGCAGGTTCGGGTCTGGTCCCGCAAGCTGGGCGATCTGCTGGTCCGTCTCGGCCGCCCAGTCGAGTGCCCCGATCTGCGCGTCCGTCTGCTGCGTCCAGCGATCGGCCGACCAGGTCCGGTAGATGTCCTCGGGAACGGCCGGCAGGCTCGGAGGCATGGGCTAGGTCGCCAGTGGCACGGCGTACCTCCCACCGGCCGCCCCACCGTAGGCCGGCAGGCTCCGGAAGAAGCTCGCCAGCTCCTCGTCGAACGAACGCCCGCTCGCATCGTAGGTGCTCTGGAGCAGGCCGCTCTGTGTGGGGCTCTTGCTCCAGATACCGTAGTTGCGCGCATCCCACTGCGAGCCCGAGGGCAGTGCTCCCGCCGTGGCCGTACCCGGTCCACCGGCAGCCGCGCCCAGCTCCGCCAATCCTGACGCACCGCCCGACTGCACGTCGCGCAGCAGCGTGTCGATGGTGGCCGGCGCGTAGGCAGCGCCCGCGGGGGCCGCACCGAAGCGCGACATCTGATAGCGCCCGGCCGCCGCGTTCACCAGGTCGCGGAGCCCTTGCGGGGTTCCATTCAGCGTCCGCAGGTACTGGAGGTAGTTGGCCGGGCCGCGCAGTTGCGCACCCACACCTGTCAGGCCGAGCAGGACCTTGTTCTGCTCCTGCTCGCGCTGAAAGGTCTGATTCCAGGCGTCGTTCGCCTTGGCTCGCGCTTCCGTCTCCGTGTCGAGTGCGAGGCGGGACCGCAGGTACGCCTGCTGCGATTCGTTGTTCGCCTTGTTGATGGCATTGGCGTCCGCGTCGTTCAGCGCTTTTGCGGCGTCCGGGTTGAACCCCTGATCGCCGCCGGTCGGCGCGGGGGAGCCCCCGCCAGGCGAGCCGCCACCACCGCTATCGGGGTAGGAATTGACGCCGAAGCTGCCCATGCTCGGCGTCCAGCCCTTCGCGCGTGCCTCCGCCTCATTGTTGACGGTCATCATGCCGCCGGCTGGGTTCGGGAAGACGGGCATCAGGCTGGCCCTCCTTGCATCGCGGGGGTCGGTGGCATGGGCTCACCCTGGACGGGCGGCGCGGGCATCGCCGGCCCCATCCTCCGCCGCATGACGCGCCGGAACACGTCGGCGTACCCGGTCTCGCCCACGCGCTGCATCACGTCCGCGCGGCCCTGGTCGTTCACGCTGCCGTCGGGCCGGAAGAACTGCGCATCGTAGTAGTCCAGCAGCTCGCGCTCGGTGAGGTCCGCCGCGAAGGGGGCGCGCCCGCCCGCGGTGAGCCCCTCGGCCAACGCCGTCGCCGTATCGTCAATCCACTGAGCCAGTTCATCAGCAACCTGGTCAAAGACATGGGCTTTTGCCATGTGGCTAGTGCTTCTTGCAGTTCATCTTGCCGCAGGTCTTGCACGGTTTCATGCTCGTCACGATTCCTCCTTCGCCCTGGCGGGCCGCACTGGGGGTCTTACTGACCCGGCTGCGCGATCGCGTTCGCGGGCGGTCCCTGCACACCCGGCACCACGCCGGGCGGTACGCCCATCGCTCCGCCCGGCGTCGGTGGCACGAGCGGCATCCCGTTCTGGCCTGGCTGGAACACCTGACCGATGGCGTCCTGTGGCGTCCCACCGCCCGCGGCCGCCAGGCGGGCCTGCTCGGCTGCCACCACGTCCGCCTCCCCAGGCCCGCCGCGCAAGGCCGCCTGGTCGATGGTTCCCAGTTTGTCGAACACCCGCCGCTTCAGCCGCTCCTGGATCTGCGGGTCCTGCTTCAGGTCGTGCAGCAGCCAGGCGCGTTCCACTTCATCGGGATTCGACCCCATCTCCTCGACCGCAGTCTCTGGCGCTTCCAGCCGCAGCTTGAGCAAGCTCTCGTGCAGGCGCGCCTCGATCACGCGATTGCTCGGCGTCTCAGGCTCCAGCCGGGCCCGGTATCGGTGGACGCCGGCCAGGTCGTCGGGACCGATCGCCAGCCAGCCGGCATTGGCGGAGCGCTTGCCCCGCTTGGGCGGCTCGCCCCAGACGTAGACGGTCTCGGCGATCTTCCGCTCGATGAGCCACGACTCGAACCCTGTCCGGTCGCCCAGCGCCACCTGCGCGTTGTCCACGATCGGGTCCCAGGCGAGCCGGGCCAGGTGGGCGGCCTGGTTGAGCGCGTAGCCCGACTCGTCGCCCGAGATCACACCCGAGACCACGCTTGGCAACGCCAGCTCCAGGAACCCGCGCACCTCGGCGACCATCGCCTCCAGTGCCAGCCCCGTCCGCGGCGCGTCGATCGGGCTGATATCCCAGGGCAGCACGTCGCCTGGGTTCACGCGGACACGCTCCGACTCCTGCTCCGTGCCGTCCAGGCCCCGCTGCGCCGCCGACGCCTGCCGCACGCTCGCTGCCGCGCTGCCCGTTGGTGCATTCTCCTTGTAGGTCGGGAACCCGAACGCGAACGCCGCGTTCCCCTTGATCGTCAGCAGGCTATCCAGCAGTGGGAACAGGTCGAGGAAGCCGTAGAGCACGCCCAGGCCCGCACGGTGGGGCAACCGGCTCGCCGTCGTGATCCCGAGCGCGTGGAAGTAGGGGCCGCGCAGCGTCTTGAGGAACGGATCTCCGTAGCCGTGGCGCACCCGCTTGACGAGCGTCCCCCGCGGCAGCTTCCCTGCCTGGCTCAGGTGCTGGCCGGGTCCGACGAGCATGTAACCGCACTCGGCCCAGTCCCAGACCTCGACCATCTTCAGCGTGCGCAGGCTGCTCATGGCGCCCGACCACTCCGACCGTGCCAGACCCACGGCCGACGGGTCCACACCCTCGGGCACCTTCACGACCCGCCCCTTGCTATCGAGTGTGGCGTGGTACCGATCGAGCGCGTCCAGGTACGGCAGCTCCTTCACCTCGGCGCAGAGCGTGAACCCGTCCTCCCCCTTCTGGTAGTAGAACGTCTCCGGCAGCACGTCGGTCGTGGCGATCGGGTAGGGCAGCAGCCGCTTGAACGCTTCCGTCTTGCGGTCGTAGAGCCGATCGCGGCTATCGCGGTCCAGGTAGCCGTCCTCTTCGAGTGCGGCCAGCGTCTTCGCGCTGTACTGGGTATAGGGCGCCCAGACGCGCTTGCTCCGCTCGACCGTCTTCAGAATGGCCTCGCCCTTCAGGCTGAGGCTGTGTAAGAACAGCCGGAACAGGCGACGACCCGCTTCCTGCTCCTGCCGTCGCCAGCTCGCTTCGAAGAAGTGCTCGCGCAGCGTGGCATTCTCCTGGTGCGAGTCGCCGAAGCCCGTGGGCTCGAAATGCAGCGTGAACGGATTGACGCTGAGGGCCGCCGTGACCGTGTTGATGATGTGCACGGCCAGCGGGTTCCGCACCTCGACCGCGGTCTTGCGGTAGGCGTCGGGGATACTCACCGGGATCTCGCCGTACAGCAGCGCCTCCAGGTCGCGGTAGAGCGCGTCGCGGTCAGCGAAATCCTGCCGCAACTGGCTGACCACGTCGGTCAGCTCCCCGACGCGGTAGTCGTCGGTGCGCGACGAGGACGGGGACAGCGCCGTGCGTGCGAGAGCCGTCGCCATGCTCAGCCCTGCCCCACTCCTAGACCGCCCGCGTGTGGAGCGTGAGCGCGTAGACCTCGGAGTTGGCCGCCGGCGTGAAGCCGCCGTCCGTCACCAGGTAGGCGAACAGGCTCGTGCCGGCAAGCTTCACCTGCTTGTCGATCCCGTTGGCCTCGATGTAGAGCGTGCTCCCCTCGTCGACGAGCGCACTGATGGCGATCTTGCCCAGGAACGACGCCCGGTCCCCGTCCGGCAGGTCGAACGCGGCGTTGTCGGCCAGTGCGGAGGGTGGCGTGACGCTGTACAGGTACAGACTCCATGTCGTCATGCCTGCCGGGATCGCGTCGATGTTCGCTCGCAGACTCAGGCCGGCGACCAGGATGCGGCCCGCGCTCGGCCCCAAGCTCGTCAGTTCGAGTGCGCCGCCGAGCACGTCGCGAGCCGTGTAGGCCGTCTGGTTGGCCGGTCGGGTGATGGTGAGTGCGGCGCTGTAGCCCGCCGTCGCCGTCGCCACCGTCTCGGCGAACGTGCCATCGCCCAGGTCCTTCGCCTTCACCGCCACGCCCACCCCGGGCGTACCGCCGTAGCGGACGATCGTCTTGTCGGCCATCGTGGCTCCTCTCTGAGGGACTAGCGCCCGAATTGCAGGTGGCGCGTGCGCGGCGTGGGCAGCGCCATCGCCAGCAGGCCATATTTGAGAGCGTCGTAGGCGTGGTCCTCACCGTCGGTGTCCACGTCCTCTGGCTTGCGCTCGTCGAGCACGAGTGCCGGCAGCGTGCGGATCAGGTTCGCGCAGGTCGTGAACACCTGGAGCTGTGGCGGCGCGCCGTCAGCCCACGCCAGCACCTCGTGCACCCGGCTCTTGCCAACCAGCCGGTCGTTGCTCGCCGGCTCCAGCGGCACGGCCATCTCGGCGTAGGACGCTGCCGGAGAGACGATCGCGTAGCCGTTGTGCTTGGCCGTCCACATGCTCGGGTCGCCCACGCGCCGGCGGAACGTCTCGCCGGCTGAGAGGGTCCGTATCTGGAGCGCCTGGTCGCGGTCGAGCAGCAGCGCGCCGTAGAGCTCGCGGTAGGCGTAGATCGTGCCCGCCGGCGAGCGCGTCAGCCAGAGTGCGCAGAACGGGCTGTGGTAGCCGTAATCCACCGCCAGCCACCGCGGCCAGTCGGCCGGGACGGCGAACGGCTCGCAGACGTGCGTCTGGCGTCGCCACTCCGCGAACGCCAGGCCCTCTTGCGGCAGGTCCCAATCCCCGTCCAGCCAGGCGGAGGCCAGCTTGCCGCCGAGCAGTTGGAGCCGCCGCACGTAGTCCGGGTCACGCGCCAGCAGTGCCGGGTTGTCAAACACGCGCGACGGCACGAACCGGTGCGTCTGACCGTCGATCTCGTAGCGCGTGTCCGGCTCGGCCGCATCGATGAACCGCGCCTTGAGCCACGCATGCCCCGGACCGCCTGGATTGGCCGTCAGCCGGACGTGCGGTGCCAGACCAGCGACCGTGGAGCGGACGGAGCCCTGCAGCCGCCGGTACTCGTCTTCAGTGAGCTGCTCCGCCTGGTCGAGCAGCAGCGCGTCTACCTGTGTGCCGAGGTACTGCTGGATCGCGGCGCTGTCGGACAGGTGACCGAATTTGAGCGTCGAGCCGTTGCGCAGCGTCCAGCGGTGATCGCCGGCGTTCCAGCTCGCGTGTCCGGCCAGCAGCTCCTCAGACCGCGGGATCGCCGCGCCCGGCTGCGCCAGCTCGGCGAAATTGCGGCGGAGAAACAGGACGTTGGCACGCGGGTGCTCCTGTGCGACGGCGATCCCGTGCACCAGCAGCGCGTCGGTTTTGCCACCTCCACGCGCGCCACCAAACAGGACCGCGTACTCGTCGGCGAGGAGGAACGCCGCCTGCCGCGGCTGCGCGGTCCAACGCACACTACGGAGCCCGCTGGATCACGATCTCCAGTGGTTGAGCAGCGTCCCCGCCGACCTGGAGTTTGTCGGTCGGCTTGTAACCGGCGCGGTCGAGCACGTCCCGGATCGCGGCGAGTTTGACCGAGTCGGTGTCGGCCGAGTCGATCAGCTTGGTCAGCTGGACGATTGCCGGATCGACCAGCGCATCCAGACGCTCACGTGCCGAGCGCACCACCTGCGGCGCTCGTCCACCGTGCCACTTGCACACCGTCCAGCCCACAGGGGGCGTTGAGCCGCACGGTTTGCCGGTCTGTTTGGAGGTGGCCGCACAGTGGCGGCGCGGCGTCGGAGTCAAGCGGTCGCGCGGAGTCATGCGGTCACGCCTCCAGCAGGTACGCGCGCGTGCGTGCGTGCGCGTGAGGAGTCTCCGGCGGACGGGGAGGCCCGGAGTGGAGAGGTGGAAAGGGAGAGAGAGACGGTGTGTCGCCAACAGTGTTGGCGACCCGGGGGTGAGAGAGGCGGGCTCCGGTCGGTCTGGTCCGGGAGGACGAGAGACAGGACGGCCGCTCTAAAGAGAGCGGCCTGACGGAGAGAGACGGAGACGTGTCGCTGCGCTCTGGACCGCCTAGCGGCGGACCGGTGGAGAGACGTTTGGACCCCCCCGGTCCCCCCAGGGCGTGCTCTCCCGACAGGCATTTTGCGCCGTCAATCTCGAAAAGTCAAGCAAATTGCCCGAAAGCGGACAAAACGCCCCACTGGGAGGGGCAATTGTGCCGGCATGGGCGCCGGCAGGGGGGTTGACGGGAGGGTAACAGCGCGTTAGTATGGCGGTGTCAGGGAGGTACAGGATCGTGAGCACGAACACGACAGTGACGGCACAGCAGCAATCGGAAATCGATTACGTCACGCGGCTACTCGCCTCCG
>JANLHE010000533.1 GCA_024653875.1 Acidobacteriota bacterium | reverse complement strand
ACACACCGGCGCCGGGCATTGTAAACAATTTTCGAAGCGCGGCGCGGGCGCATACGACGGGCAGCCGTTCCCGATCATGTCGAATGTCGGCGCCGGATCCCCGTCGCGCTGACGCACCAGTCTCAGGCCGGTCACCGCGGAATTCCTCAGGCCTTCGAGTATTCCGGCGAAATGTTTGTGGTCGCCGATTTAGGTGCGTCGGCGGCCGGCGCCCAGGGCGAGTCTTCCACATACTCGGCGAAGAAGCGGTCGTCCGGGTCGTCGTCGGGTGGTGGCGCGTCCTTCCCGTTCATGTTGCGAGCCCGTGTCGCCCCGCAGCGATGGCAGCGGTAGCGGATCGTCAGGTAGCCGTGGGATTTTGGCTTACATGTGCCAGCCTCGCGGTCTGGCGCCATGCACTTTTCGAACGGGAGGCACAGCATGTCTTCGTCGAGGGTGAAGTGGCGGCAGGTTGCGAACGTTTCCGGCCGGACGAACCAACCCGGGCGCGCTCGTCGCAGGGCGGCGAGTGTCTCCACCCACGCTGCCAGCTCGCAGTTGGGCGCGTGGAGGAACTCGGGCGACCACAGCGATGGAGGCGAAAAGCCCTGCTTGCGGTATTCGCAGTCCGGACACGTTACCCGCACCCAGTTCCCGTCGTCGGTGCGCCACGCGTTGGCCTCGAGCTGCACGCGGAGCAACTCCGACCTGTAGCAGAGGTCGATCAACGCTTCGGCGGTGTCGCCGAGCAAGCGGTTGAGCGCGCTGGCGATCACCTTTTCAAGGCTCGGGAGTCGAACTGTTTCACTTGCCATTTGAATTTCCCTTCCCGTTCTGGCCGCCGGCCTGTCCGGCGGCATTTTTCGGTCCCGTTGTGATTCCGAACAGGGCTGCCGCCTGTTTGAACCCGTGCTTGATCACCATGTTTCCGAAGGATACGAAAAACCCGCCCGGATTCCTGATCGGTCCCGTGACGTCGCCGTGGTCCCTGGCGTCGTTCATGAACGCCAGGAATGTCTCGGTGTTCTCGATTCCCCACCTGGCCACGGTCACGCGGGCTCCCGTCACGCCCCACTGGTCGGTGAGCGCCGTCACGAGATCGCGGGCCTTTGCGATCTCGTCGTCGATGACAGCCTGGCGCTCCTCAGCAAACTTCGGGTTAGGGCCGGGCACCTCGTCGGCCTCGAGGAGCGGGCTGGGCCATCGCCTCGCCCGGCGCGGCGCGTCACGCGTTCCTTCACCATCAACACCACCACCAACCCCAGCCCCTTCCTCCTCACCGCCACCGTCCCCTCCGACGCCACCGCCCACACCGCCGGCGTCCTCGGCCGTCGCCTGGCCCGGGCCGCCCGCCACTGCCTCGCCATCGAGGTCCCAGTGCTGCGGCGGCCGCAGGATGCGCCGGAAGCGCCAGGGGGCGTCGATCACCGGGCCGGCGTGTCCTGGCGTGGTAATGCGCCGCTTGCGGCCGTACCTGCGCCTGCGCCGTTTCCCAGCACCAGTCGCAAAGGCGAGAGCCGGTCGAAGTCGAAGCTCAGGTCACGCGCCGCCAGGTGGACGTATATCAGTGACGATTCGATGTCTGCGTGGCCGAGCAGTCGTTGCAGCTTGAACGCGTCGCCGCCGGCCCGGATGTACTCGGTCGCAAACGTGTGTCGGAACGTGTGTGGGCCGCTCTTGGGGCCGTCGATCCGGGCGCGCTCCATGATCCGTTTGAACGCGATCTTGAGCCCAGGGAACGTGAGCGGGCCTGTTCTCCCGGTCCACACGTGATCGCCGTCGCCAACGCCTGCCATGAGGGCGGCCAGGTCCGCAGGGATCGGCACCATGCGGGCGCCCGTCTTGCCCTCGATCACGGCGATTCCGCCGTGGATCTTCGACCAGCGCAGGGACCATATTTCGCCGATGCGTGCGCCCGTGCCCAGGGCAAAACCGATGAGCGCAAAATCCCGCGGCGTGCGACAGGCGGCCCAGATCCGGGTCAGCTCATCGTGCGTGAACACCCGGGGGAAGACCTTTTGCTTTCGCGGACCCTTGACGTGGGCCATCACGTTCGGGATTCCGATCCGGACCGAAGCCCACTTGTAGGCCTGGCGCCAGACGCGGTGCGTGTCTCTGACTGATTCGGTCGAAAGGTGCGTCAGTGACGCCAGTGCCAGCTCGAGGGGCTCAAGGGTGAGCGGGATCGGGTCGGGAAGGCGCCGCAGCGCCCACGTGTAGGTCGTGATCGTTCGCGGGGAAAGGCGCTGGGAGCGGCAGTAGGCGATGAAACGGTCGATGAACTCGGAGCGTTGCACGGGGAAAGTATTCGCCGGCCAGGTTCCCTCGCCGTTGGTGAGCGGCGTGAAATCGGGGGAGATTGCACGCTGATCGGGTGGGGAGACGGTATGCGGAGGCTGCGGCGATCTTGCGCCGCGTGAGGAAGCGACCATCGGGCAAAACTCCTTACGAGGGATTGCCCGTTACTGTAGTGGCCGTTGAGGCGGCGCGACAAGCAAACAAGTGTGCAGAACGCGCCGATTCCGGCGGGGAACGTTTCCCGGTGCTATAGTCCCGGCCAAAGCTAGTGGAGGTCGGGGGGAATGCGCACCGTAGTCGCTATGGCCGCCATAGTCGCCGTACTCGTCGGGTGTGTTACTTCGAAGGTTGCCCCGGCAGTCGCTACCGCCACCGAAGCGCCCTCGCCGATCATCGGCACCTGGCACACGAGTCCAGATGCGGCGGGCGAGTACACAGAAGTCACATTTGCGCAAGACGGGACATTCACGGGCTGGTGCGGCGGCAGCTGTTCCGGGGGTTATCGAGGAACGTGGCGCTGGATCGATGACGAACGGATCGAGCTGTACGAGTCGTTCTACGAGAGCACAGATCGCGTGTCTGTTTCCTTTGCGGGGAACGCAGCACGCCTCGTCTTTACCGATCAGGGGAGAACAGTCGACTATCTACGCGGCCCGTCACCGTCGCCGCGTCCTACGCCTGATCCTGGCTTCACTGTGAAGTAGGGGAGACGCGAAGAGACCCCGGTGTCGCTTGGAATTCCCTCGTAAAGAAGTCCGCCCGCATCCGGGGTCCCGTTCGCAGAGATCTGCGCTAATGTAGCGCAGACTTACTCTCAGATTGAAGAGGGCTACGGCCCGCGCTTCGGCCTTCTGGACGAATGCGACGGCCCTTTGCCCCACTGCCGCGGTTCGTGGTGGTCGGGGTTCACGCACAGCTTGTTGTCGCAGACGCCGGGCCGCCGGTAGAGGCGGAGGCCGTGTAGGGGGCGCAACCGGCACGTTTCGATTGTGGAGGCGCGCGGGATAACCTTGCGCGAAACCCGAAGCGTAAATGCTTCAAAAACCGCGAGGGGTCGC
>JANLHE010000532.1 GCA_024653875.1 Acidobacteriota bacterium | reverse complement strand
TCGACCGCCGCGCGAACCTCGTCCTTCGACGCTTCGGCGTTGATCAGGACCCAGTCCGGTTGCGTGGCCTGACGCCGGTAGCTCTCACGCACGCGCGCCAGCAGCGACAGGTCACGCTCGTAGCGATCGCGGCCGGTGCTCTTGCGCTGCACGGCGGTCTCCGGGGCGATGTCGAGCAGCACGGTCACGGTGGCCGGCGGCAGGTACCGCTGAATGTCCGAGAGCCAGTCCGGGTCCAGGCCCTGCGCCTCGCCATAGGCGACGCTGGACGCGCGATAGCGGTCGCAGACCACGACGCCGCCGGCGCCCAGCCACATCTCGATCTTCGGCCGGTACTCGCAGCGGTTTGCGACGTACATCAGCTGCATCACGTCGGGGCCAAACTCGCGCTCGCCGGCCAGCGCCCTGGCGATCTCCTTGCCGATGGGTGTTTCGTAATCGGGGAACGAGAGCGGGTGGACCTTGCGGCCCTCCTGCTCGATACGCGCGCGCAAATGACGCGCCTGCGTCTCCTTGCCACTCTGGTCCAAGCCTTCAAACGCAATCAGCATCATTCATCCCACTGCAGCATGTCATCGATTGTCTGGCGGCGCCGCACGACGCGCCAGGCCGCGCCATCCACCAGGACCTCGGCGGCCATCGGCCTCCGGTTGTAGTTTGACGCCATGATCGCACCGTACGCCCCCGTGTCGCGAACGGCCAGCAGGTCTCCCACGTCGACAGGCGGCAGGTGGCGCGCCTTGCCCAGCGTATCGCTGGTCTCGCACACGGGTCCCACCACGTCGCACGCGATGGGCGCGCCTGCGCGGGGGGAGACGGCCTCAATCCCGTGCCAGGCGCCGTACAGCGCCGGGCGCAGGAGTTCCGTCATGCCCGCGTCCACGATCACGAACCAGCGGCCGTCCGCCTGCGCCTTCAGGTCAACCACCCGCGTGAGCAACACGCCGGCCGGCGCGGCAATCCACCGGCCGGGCTCCAGAACCAGCCGCAGCCCCGTCGGCCGCACGACCGGCAGCACGGCGGCCGCGTACTCCGCTTCGGTCAGCACGATCTGGCCCGGCTCGTACGCGATCCCGAGGCCGCCCCCCACGTCGAGGTGTTCCAGCGAAATCCCCTCCGCCGCCAGGGCGGTGGCCAGGCCGGCGATGGCCTCCGCGCCCCGGCGCAGAGGCTCGGCGCTGGTGATCTGGGACCCGACGTGGACGTGCAGCCCCACGACGTGGAGGTGCGCGCGCGCGGCCATGGACGTCACCATCTGGTGCGCCTGCGCGGGCGTCATGCCGAACTTGTTACCGCGCAACCCCGTGGAGATGTGGGGATGGCTCCCCGCATCCACGTCGGGATTCACCCGCACGGCCACGCGCGCGCGCGTGCCGTGGGCGCGGGCGATGGCATCGATCCGTTCCATCTCGCCGGGGGATTCGGCGTTAATCGCCTTGAGCCCCAGCGTGACGGCGCGCACCAGTTCGTCGTGGGTCTTGCCAACGCCCGTGAAGACGATTTGATCGGGCGCGTACCCCGCGCGCAGGGCCACGTCGATTTCACCGCCTGAGTTCGCGTCCGCGTGCGCGCCCTCGGCCCGCATCTCGCGCACCACCGCCAGCGTGGCGTTGGCCTTGATCGCGTAATGCAGGTCGTGGGGGTACGAGGCAAACGCGGCATCCAGGGCGCGCACGCGCGTCCGCAGCACCGCGCGGCTGTAGACGTGCACCGGGGTGCCGGCGGCGTCGGCCACGGCGGTCAGCGGAACGTCTTCGCACTGCAGGGCGTCGTGCTGTCGAGGGAATCCAGTCACCGGACCTGAGATTGTAGCCCAGCCGCGCGCGCGGGCAGTGGCCGCTGGGCGCGTTTCCACGGTATGATCCGCTCGCGCGGCGCGCCTGATGTCACACGATTTCACCCCTGTTCCGAACGAGGCGATGGATGCCCTGATCGCCCGCTGCCTGGCCGGCGATCAGGCGGCGTGGGAGGAGATCGTCCGCACCCACCGGCGCAAGGTCTTCAACGTGGCCTACAAGTTCGTGGGCCGGTACGACGAAGCGGAAGACCTGACGCAGGACATCTTCATCAAGATCTTCAAGGCGCTGCACACATTCGACCGCCGCGCCAATTTCCAGACGTGGCTCATCAGCATCAGCCGCAACCTCTGCATCGATCATTACCGCTCGGTCCGCAAGGAACGCGCCACGATGGCCCGCGACGTGGACGCCTCCGAGCTCTCCCCGGTGTCGCGTGAGCGCACGCCCCTGGGGGAACTCGAGCAGGTCGACCTCAAGTCCCTGATCCGCCAGGCGCTGGCCGAACTGCCCGCCACGCTGCGGCAGGCGGTCACCCTGCGCGACCTGCAGGAGTTCTCGTATCAGGAAATCGCCGATCAACTAGGTCTTCCGGAAGGCACCGTCAAGTCTCGTATCAATCGGGGGCGGCTCGAACTCGCCCGCCAAATCCGTCGTCTCCAATCTCACAGGCCGCCGGGCTCGATGGCTTCGCGCGGAGGAACCGAATGAATGTCACCACCTCTCACCACGGCTCTGTTGTTGTGGTTCACGTTACGGAAACACGACTGACGTACCCCCTCCTGTCGGACTTCGCGACCACCGTCGCCGCATTGGTCGCCGCCGGGGAAAAGCAGATCCTGGTGGACCTCTCCACCGTCAGCTACGTGGACAGCGCCACGATTGGCTGCCTCATGGACCTGTACCGGCAAGCCAGCACGGCGGGGGGCCAGCTGAAACTCTCGGGCGTCCAGAAACGCGTCGAAACGATGCTGACCATGACCGGGGCGCACAATTTTCTCGAGGTCCATGCCGACCAGGCGTCGGCGCTGGCCAGTTTCGGAGGCTGAGATGCGGACGATCACGACCAGCGCCGGCACCCCCGTGGAGACCGATGGCGACGTGCTCGCCGTCATCGAGACCATCTCTCGCGATCTGGCCCGTCGGACGGACCTCGACTACAGCTTCGAGGAGGTGGACCGCGAGTTCGAACACCTCATCAGCCAGCTGACCACTGAGGAGCTGCGCGCGTATTTGAAGGAAAGCCTGTTCATGAGCTTCAACCGGTTTGAGAACGAGCGGTTGATGGGCTTGGTGCGCAAGGCCAACAAAGCCGAAGACGCCGACGGTATGTAAGTTGACTCGCCGATTTGCCCGGCCGGCAGCACTCACTGCCGCCCTTGCCGCAATGACGTACGCCGCGGCGGTGGTCGCCCCCCATACCATCGCGATCGTCCGCGCCCGGCACCTGCTTCCCCGGTGGGACCTTGCGGCACATCTCGGCCATGGGTGGCTCGATTATCACTACCTGGTGACCGGCCAGCTCCATCGGTTCCTCTGGGAGCTGTGGCTTCAGGGATATTGGCCACCCATTCCCTCTCTGTTCCAGCTGCCGTTCTATCTGCTGATGGGCGGTGACATGACGTCAGGCCTGTCGAGCAGCCTGGCGGCATTTGTGCTGGTTGGCGTCACCGGCACCGCGATCCTCTGGCGCCAGTGGGGAGCCGTCTCGCTGCTTCCCGCAAGTGTGTTCCTCGCGCTGCTGGTCTCGTCCCCGTTCCTGCTCGCGTACGCGTCAGTGACGATGACCGAAACCATCGGCGCCCTGGCGCAGCTGCTTGTCGTGTACGCCTACGTGCGGTATTGCCTGGAGCACACACCGTCCAGCGCGCGCCTCTTTGCCATCTCGCTCAGCGTGCTGTTCTTCACGAAGTACAAC
>JANLHE010000531.1 GCA_024653875.1 Acidobacteriota bacterium | reverse complement strand
CGGGCGGCTGGCCGGGCGGGGCGCCGGGCGGACTTGGCGGCTTTTTTGGATGATTTCTTCGGAAGCGTCTTCTTGGCCATAACGACTATCTCCTGAGGGGGCGAAGTTTGACCTGTGGTCCGTAAGTGGCGGATAATACTCTGCTTATCGCAATCCCGCGAGAAGCTACCGACAGCCCGTCGAAGCTGGAAATTCGACACGCACGCCCGCGAAGGGGGCACTTGACCGCAATGGGAAATGTAGACGAGACGACGAAGACGCCGCACAGCCACACTGGACAGAAGCCGAAGCCGGGAAATTCTGGCTTTTCCTCAATGCACACCGACCCTGATATGGACCCGCAAGAATACGCGCGTCTGTTGGACCTTTACGATAACAGCTTCCGGAATCTCGCGGAAGGTGAAGTCGTCAAGGGCACCGTGGTCAAGGTGACGCCGACCGAAGTGGTCGTGGACGTCGGTTTTAAATCCGAAGGCATCATTGCCATCGAAGAATTCATTGACGAAAACGGCCACGTGGCCGCGCAGCCGGGCGACATCGTGGACGTCCTGCTCGAGCGCACCGAGGACCGTGAAGGCTACGTCGTCCTCTCGCGCGAAAAAGCCGAGAAGATGAAGATCTGGGACGAAGTCGAGAAGGCCTTCCAGGATCGGAAGGTCGTCATCGGCCGCGTCATCGAACGGATCAAGGGCGGCCTGGCCGTGGACATCGGCGTGCGCGCCTTCCTGCCGGGCTCGCAGATCGACGTGCGCCCCGTGCGCAACCTGGATGCCCTCAAGGGCCAGGAACTGCGCATGCGGGTCATCAAGGTCAACAAGAAGCGCGGCAACATCGTGCTGTCGCGCAAGGCCCTCCTCGAAGAGGAAAACGCCGAGAAGAAGAAGGTCACGCTGGACACGCTCGCCGAGGGCAAGGTCCTGCGCGGGTCCGTCAAGAACCTGACCGACTACGGCGCGTTCATCGACCTGGGCGGCATCGACGGCCTGCTGCACATCACCGACATGTCGTGGGGCCGCGTGACGCACCCCTCCGAAGTGGTGAAGGTGGGCGACGACATCGACGTGATCGTGCTCAAGTACGACCCGGCCACCGAGCGGGTCTCGCTGGGACACAAGCAGCTGGTGCCCGATCCCTGGAGCAACGTCATGGAGCGGTACCCGGCGGGCATTCGTGTCACCGGCAAGGTGGTCAGCCTGACCGACTACGGCGCGTTCATCGAGCTGGAGCCGGGCGTGGAAGGCCTCATTCACGTCTCCGAGATGTCCTGGAGCAAGCGCGTCAAGCATCCCTCCAAGGTGCTCAACCAGGGCGACCCGGTTGAAGCCATGGTGCTGGGCGTGGATCCCGGCGCGCGCCGGATTTCGCTCGGCCTCAAGCAGGTCGAGAGTAATCCGTGGAACGAGCTCTCCGAGAAGTACCCCATCGGCACGACGATCAACGGCAAGGTGCGCAACCTCACCGAGTTCGGCGCGTTCGTGGAGGTGGAAGACGGCATCGACGGCCTGATCCACATCTCGGACATGTCGTGGAGCAAGATCAAGCACCCGTCGGAAGTGCTCAAGAAGGGCGACGACGTGGAGGCGCAGGTGCTGAGCATCGACGCCGAGAACCAGCGCCTGTCGCTGGGCCTCAAGCAGCTGCAGACGGGCATCTGGCGCGAGTTCTTCGAGAAGAACCACGCCGGCGACGTGGTGGAAGGCAAGGTCGTGCGGCTCACCAACTTCGGCGCGTTCGTCGAGTTGGCCGAGGGCATCGAAGGCCTCATCCACGTGTCCGAGTTTGAAGCGGCCACCGGCGGCGAGAAGCTGGAGCTCAAGACCGGCGAGACCTACCAGATGAAGATCATCCGTCTGGTGCCCGAAGAGCGGAAGATCGGCTTGAGCATCCGCGCGCTCAAGGACGAGCAGTACCGCGCCGACTGGGAAGCCTATACCGACTCCACCGGCCGCCCCGAGGCGACCCTGGGCGACCACTTCAAGCACTTGAAGTAGTCGGCAGGCGTCGGTGACGACCGAGGCTGTTGTGGCACCGCCACAACAGCCTTTTTTTTGTTCTGATTGGAACACCGGCATCCCCCCGGGATGCCATCTGATAGAAGGTACGTATGGCGCATGCCCCCCACGCCCGCGCGATTATGGCCGTCACGGCCCTGGCCGCGGCGTGCCTGATGGCGGGCGCGCGTCCCCTCGCGGCGCAGTCCACGCGGGAGTCACGCGACGTGAAGGTGGCGTCGCTCTCGTTCGAGGGCAACGAGACGTTCAAGGACCAGACGCTGCGCACGGTCATCCAGACGCGCCAGGCCGGCTGGTGGCCCTGGGCGAGGTGGGTGCCGTTCGATCAGCGGCGGCTGGACGCGGACCTCTCGCGCATCCGCGCGTTCTACATGGATCAGGGATTTCCCGACGCGAGCGTGCGGCTGGGCGACGTCACCGTGAGCAAGGACGGCGGCTCGATCCGGCTGCGCATCGACATCGACGAGGGCGCGCCGCTGGTGGTGGGCGCGGCGCGTGTCGACGGGCTGGAGGAGCTGA
The DNA here is from genome assembly GCA_024653875.1 of Acidobacteriota bacterium. Classification (GTDB taxonomy): domain Bacteria; phylum Acidobacteriota; class Vicinamibacteria; order Vicinamibacterales; family SCN-69-37; genus SYFT01. The sequence continues at coordinate 4,106 of JANLHE010000531.1, read as the reverse complement.
CGGACCTCATCGCGCGTCCCGCGGCCGACCTGCCGTTTCGCGCGGGCGATCGGCGCGACAGCGCGCAGCTGGTGGCCGTGCGGAACCGCATCGTGGGGCTGTTGCGTGAACACGGGTACCCGTACGGGCGCGTGGAGATCGACGAGACCGCCGCCGCCCCGGGCACCGTCGATCTCCTCATCCTGGTGACGCCCGGTCCGGAAACCCGGTTCGGCGCGCTGACGATGACGGGCCTCGATGAGATGAAGCAGGTGGTGATCCACCGCGCCGTCTCATTCAACGAAGGGGACCTCTATCAGGAAAGCGAGGTCACCAGGAGCCAGCGGCGGCTTGCCGTCCTGCCGGCGTTCGAGTTCGTGAACCTGGTGCCCGAGCCGGTGGCGCGCGACGCCATGGCGCCGGTCCTGCCGATGAACGTCACGGTCACCGAGGCCAAACGGCATCGCTTTGAAGTGGGTGTGGGCTACGGCACGGAGGATCGCTGGCGCGGATCCTTCGAGTGGCGCAATCTGAACTTCCTGGGCAACGCGAGCCAGTTGGTGGCCAACGCGAAGTACTCCACCGTGCTGCGCGGCGGGGGATTCGGGTACGAACATCCGTACCTGCTGCCCAGCGGCGGCACGCTGAGCGCGCAGGCCGGAGCCTGGTGGACGCAGGAGGCCATCTTCAAGTCACGGAACGTCGGCGGGCAATTCTCCGTGCGGCACGAGTTCGGCCGCGTGCGGCGCGCGGGCGTGGGCGTGATCAGCGGCTGGGAGGCGACGGCGTCGTACCGCAACGAGAACGTGTGGTACCAGGTCAACGACGCCGCCCTCGCGGATCTGGGCTCGGTCGATCAGCGCATCGCCCTCGGACTGGACCCCGTGACCGGCCGTGGCGACGGGACCGTGGCCGGCGTCTCGCTGGATATCTCGCGCCGCGCCCTGGACAACCCGACGGATCCCGGGAAGGGGACGACGCTCGCCGTGCACCTCTCCCACATGGCCCCGTACATGGGCGGATCGTTTCGCTTTGATGAAGTGGTGGGCGAGGTGCGCGGGTACCTGCCGATCCGCGGCGCCCTGCGCGCCGCGGCCAAGCTTCGCGCGGGGACCCTGCTGGCCGCCGATGACACGCGCATTCCCTTCTCCGAGCGGTACTTCCTTGGGGGGGCTAGCAGCGTGCGCGGGTGGGGCCGGTACCAGATCAGCCCCACCAGCGAGTTCGGCCTGCCGGTGGGCGGACGCACGCTGTTCGAGGGCAACGTCGAGTTGCGATTCCCTGTGTGGGGATCCTTCGGGGCCGTGGCCTTTTTGGATGCGGGACAGGTCGCGGCCAAGCCCTGGCAGATCACCACGGATGAGATCCGGTACGCGGCGGGCGGCGGCGTGCGCTACACGAGCCTCATTGGCGTGATGCGCGCCGACATAGGCTTTCAACTCAATCCGATTCCCGGCCTGCGCGTCAACGGCGCGCCGCAGAAGCGGACGTGGCGCATCCACTTGAGCATTGGCCATGCGTTTTAGACCGGTGATCCGGTGGGTCTTGCGCGTCCTCCTCGTGGTGGCCGCGCTGCTGCTGGCCGGCTGGATCGTGCTGCAGTCGCCCTGGGGGAAGGCGCGCGTCCGGGATCTGGTCGTGCGTCAGGCGTCGGCGTTCTTTGACGGCGAGCTGACGGTCGACCGCCTGGACGGCTCCCTCTGGTCGTCGACGACGCTGCACGGGGTGCGCGTGCGACAGGGCGGCGTGGTGGTGCTCTCCGCCGACCGGGTGACCGTGGACTATCGTCTGCGCGTGCTGGCGTCCGGCGAGATCTCGCTGGCCCGTATCGACGCGGACGGCGTGGACGTCACCGTCGAGGAGCGCGCGGACGGGTGGACGGTCAGGGGCCTCGCCGATGACGACACGCCGGCGCGACCCGATGATCCGGGGCCGACCATCTCCCTGCCGGAGATTCGCGTGACCCGAAGCCGCGTGGCGATCGTGCCCGCGTCAGCCGCCGCCCGCCAGCTCGACGAGGTGTCGATGCGCGGGTCGGTGATGATCGTTGACGGGGACATCACCGTCGTGTCGACCGGACTCCAGGCGATCGAACGGACCGGCGGCATGGTCATTCGCCAGCTGACGGGGACGCTCGCGCTGGCAGGCAGCCGCATCGCGGTGACGGACCTCGCGCTCGAAACCGCCGGGAGCCGGCTCGCCGGCCGTGTCGAGATGGACGGCGATCCCACGGTGACCCAGGCGCACCTGACCAGTGACGGCCTGTCGCTGCCCGAGTTCGCGCCGTACCTGGCCGTGCTGAAGGATCGCGCGTTGCGCCCGGCGTTCGACCTGACCTTCCAGGGGCCGCTCGCGGCGTTGAAGGTGACCGGCACGGTGAAGTCGGAGGCCGGCGACATCGAAGCGGACGTGGTGGCGACGCTGGTCGACGCGGTGACCGTGAAGGGATCCGCGCGCGTGGTCCGGCTCAACCTGGCGCCCATCCTGCGCGATCCCGCCCAGGCCAGCGTGTTCACGGGCGACGCCTCGTTTGATCTCCGCATCGACGACGACGTCGCGCTCGGTGCGACAGGCAGTTTCGATGCGCGGCTCTCGGCCGTGGATTTCCACGACTACGCCGCCTCCAACGCGCGCGCGCGCGGCCGGCTGACCGCACGCGGCTTCGTGGCCGATGTGGCGGGCACGGCGTATGGCGCCACGACCGAGGCCGCCGTGGAGTGGACGTCGGCCACCCGGACGTTCGTGGCCGACGGCCGGGTGCGCCATCTGGACATGCGGCAACTGCCGGCGCGTCTCGAACTGGCCAGGATGGAGACGGACGGCAACGGCACGTACCACGTCGTCGTGAATGACCCGGGCTGGAACGCCACGGCCACCCTGGACCAGTCCACGGCAGAAGGCGCCACGCTGGTCGAAGGGACGTTCATCGATTTGCGGTCGCGCGGGGATCAGTTGACGTACACGGCGAACGGCCGCGTCACGAATCTCGTGGGCCAGCGGCACGCGCCGTTCCTGCCGTCGCCATCGAAGTGGCTGCTTGAGACGCCGTCGGTGATTGCTGGCACGTTCACCGTCAGCGGGAGCGGCGGCCCGAAGATCCCCAGCCACGTGCTGAGCTTTACCTACAGCGACATGCATGCCGTCATCGACGGCGCCGCGATGGATGCGGCATCCGGGTCGGGCACGCTCACCCACAGCCGGCTCGTGATGTCGATCGACGCGGATATGTCCCGCGACTGGAGCCGGCTGCTGCTCTTCCCTGGATTCGAGATTCAACCCACCGGCCACATGGTCGCCGACGTCATCGTCTACGACGTGATGGAGGAGCTCGCGCTCGAGGTGGTGAGTGGCGCGGGGCGCGTGACCTTCGGGCCGTCGGACATGTTCGGCTTTGACGTGACCGAGGGCGCGGTTGACGCGAGCTGGACCGGAGGCACCTTCACGATCACCGCCGCGCGCATGGACGCCAATGGCCTCGTGGCGACGGCCACGGGCGATTTCGCGGCCGCGGGATCAGGCGCGTCGAACCTGGCGTTTGTCATTGACGCCGCGGACCTCGGCACGCTGAGCGCGCTGGCGGGCGCGGACCTGGCGGGCGTGGGCCACGCCGAGGGCACGATCACGGGTTCCGTGACCGAGCCCGTGATTACCGGGACCGCGTCGGCCACCCAGTTGGCCTACGACGCCATCCGCGCCCTTGGGGTCACCGGCACGTATGCGCTGACGGCGCCCGAGTGGGACATGACGCGCCTGCGCGGCGACGTGAAGGCCGACGCCGTGTTCGTTGACGTGGCGGGGCAGACAGTGCAGCGCGCCGGGATCACCGCCGCGCTTGACGGCGTGCAGGCCGAGGTCGCGGCCGTGCTGGAACAGCCCGGTCGGCGCGTGAACGTCAACGCGTTGCTCATCGTGGACGCGGACGATCGCGAGGTCCTGCTGCAACGCGCGGATCTCGCGGGCGGCGGAGAGACGTGGACGCTCGCGCCGGGCGTGACGGCCCGCTTTCGCCAAGCCGCCGGCCGCGTGACCGTCGGCGATCTCCGGCTCGTGAATGGCGATCAGCTGCTGACGATCACCGGCACCCTGCCGATGGAGCCCGGGGGCGCCGCCGGAGACGCGGTCGTCGT
>JANLHE010000529.1 GCA_024653875.1 Acidobacteriota bacterium | reverse complement strand
CAACTGTGGAAAAGTCCCGGGACGCGAGCATCTATGTCCCGGGACTTTTCCACAGTTGACACCCGTCCCCTTCACCGCATCCCAAGACACCTCACTGGACTCTCTCAAGCGCCATCGCCATGCCCAGACCACCGCTCACGCACAGGGTGGCCAGGCCGCGACGGGCGTCCCGGCGAATCATCTCGTACAGCAGCGTCACCAGGAGGCGGGTGCCGGTGGCCCCGATGGGGTGCCCGAGGGCAATGGCGCCGCCGTTCACGTTGAGGCGATCGGCCGGCACGGGCACGTCCTTGAGCACCGCCAGCACCTGCGCGGCAAACGCCTCGTTCAACTCGACCAGGTCAAAGTCGGCCATCGTCAATCCGGTCCGCGCGAAGAGTTTCTTCAGCGCCGGCACCGGGCCGATGCCCATGGTGCGCGGATCGACACCGGCCGTCGCCCAGCCGACGATCCGCGCCATCGGCGCGAGGCCGCGCTTCTTCGCCTCGTCCTCGTGCGCCAGGACCACGGCGGCTCCCCCGTCGGTGATGCCGGACGAGGACCCGGCGGTGACGATGCCCGCGCCGCCTTCGACATTGGGAAACACGAGCGGTAGTTTCCGCAGCCCTTCGATGGTGGAGCCGGCGCGCGGGTGTTCGTCCACCTCCAGTTCCACCGGCTTGCCCTTGGCGTCCAGCCCCGGCGCAGTGACCATCTCCGCCGTGAACCGGCCGGCCGCGGTCGCCGCCTCGGCCTTGTGCTGGCTCTCCAACGAAAACGCGTCCGACTCTTCGCGCGTGATGCCGTACTGCCGCGCGAGGATCTCCGCCGTCTCGCCCATGATGAGGCCCGACAGCGAACAGCGGAACCCGTCGCGATACATCGCGTCCACCAGCGTGAAATTGCCCATCTTGTGACCCCAGCGCGCGTCTTCGGCGTCCACCAGGTACGGCATGCGGCTCATCGACTCCATGCCGCCCGCCAGCACGATGCGCGACTGGCCGAGCAGGATCGCCTGCGCGCCAAGCGCGACGGTCTGCATCCCCGACGCGCACGCCTGATTGATCGTCTGCGCCGGCACCGTGAACGGCAGGCCCGCGCGCTGGCAGACCTGCCGCGCCGGGTTCGGGCCCGAGCCGGCCTGCCGGCCATGGCCGAACAGCGCCTCGTCCACGTCGGCCGCGGGGATGCCCGCGCGTTCGAGCGCGGCCTTCGCGGCGCGCGCGCCGAGATCGGCGGGATGTGTGTTGCGAAGGGTGCCGCCGTAGCGGCCGATGGCAGTGCGCGCGGCGCCGAGGATCACGACAGGCATGGGGTGATCATATCGGGTCCGGGGTCCTGAGTACGGAGGCCCTCCGTGCCCTCCGGACCGCCGGTGGGACGTGACGCTACCGGGTCTTGAAGTGTTCGTGGTAGTCGCCCGACGGGATGCGGGAGCCGTGTCCGATCGGCGCGTTGTAGAAGTACACCCACGCGTCCACGGTCCGGGCTTCGGGCAGCGTGACCGAGACCAGATTCCGCTGGTACAGCGAGCGGTCCGGATCGTCGTGGTGGTAGCCCTCGATTTCGTCCAGCGCCGCCAGCACGGGCCCGGCGTCCTCGGTTTCGTACAGCTCGCCCCAGATGCGCCCTTCGTCGGCGGGCACCGCGGCGGGAAACAACCCGAGGTCGTACAGATTTCCCTGCACCCAGCCCCGCCCGAGATAGCTCAGCCGGTCGTCAATACCCGCTCGCCGGCGCCGGTCGAAGCCCGCCATGAGGGTGCCGTAAAAGAAGACGCAGGATTTCACGAGTCTTCCGCAGTGTACACAAGAAAGACCGTAGAGGTCTTCCGGCGAACGGCGCGACTACTGGCGCTCGGACATCGACGCGAGGCCGGCCAGCACATCCACCATCTCGGGCGAGACCGAGAAGGTCAGCGCCACCGTCTTGCCCGTGCCGGACATCTGCATCGAGTCCAGCAGGAGCTTGATCTTCTGATCCTGTCCCGACACCAGGCGGCCCATCGCCAGTCCGCCGCGGACGACGTCCCGCAGGTTCTCCGCCGCCGCGTCGTCGGTCGTCTCGGCCCGGATGGAACCCGAGATCCCGCCGTTAATCTGGGTCGTCAGCGCCACCCACTGGACGGCCGGCAGGTGCTGCTTGATCTGGTCGGGAATCTCGGCCTGCTTCTGGAACTCGTCGAACCGGCCCACGGCCCAGGCGCTCTGCCCGCCCCGGATGTCGTTCACGTATTTCATGAGCTCCGTGTTGGTCGTCACGTTCTGCCCGGACGCCTCGGCGTCAATGGCCTGCTTGATGGCGGCCTTCTGGCCGATGGCCAGCAAGCCCATCTTCAGGAAGGCCACCGAGGGCGTATCCGTGTTCACGCTGACGCCATCGCGGCCCGCGGTGACGAGCCGGATGCCCTGATACTCCTCGACATCGCCGCCACCCTGGCGCACGAGCGATTCAATCTGACCCTCGTTGAACCGTCCGCGCACGAGCACCACGCCCACGCCCCGGCCGGCACTGACGGCGCCCACGACGGTGTCGATATCGCGCTCGATGTCGATGCCGGTTTCCTGCAGGAACTTGCCGCGTTCTTCACCGGTCGGCATCGCCTGATTGAGCTTCTGGCGGAACTCCGAGTTCATGATCGCCTGCACGTTCGCGTAGCCAACGCCCGTCGCGTCGGCCGGCAGGTAGGCCATTTCACTGGGCCCCTGCGCCGAGGACAGGAGGGACAGCCCCCCGTTGTAAAACGCCACCAGGCCGGTGCACAGGCCCACGACAACGATGGCGACGGATCCAACTGCGAAATACCGGGTGCGCTTGTTCATCGGCGTTACCTCTTACCCACAATACGAGTACAAGACCTTACTGTTCCAGCACATACTCCCGGTTGGCCACGATCCGGGCGGCAAAATACAGGAA
>JANLHE010000528.1 GCA_024653875.1 Acidobacteriota bacterium | reverse complement strand
CTGGTCGAAACGGGCGGCCACCTGCCCATCGATCGCCTGCCGCGCGGCGTCCACGCCATCATGGACGTGAAGTGTCCCGGCAGCGGCGAGGCGGCGAGGATGCACTGGCCGAACCTCGATGCGCTCTCGAAGGACCACGAGGTGAAGTTCGTGATCGCCAATCGCGCGGACTACGACTACGCGCGCGACGTCATCACCACGCATGACCTTGGTGCGCGAGCCGGCGCGGTGCTCCTCTCGCCCGTGCACGGCGTCCAGCGCCCCGATGAACTCGTGCACTGGATGCTGGCCGATCGCCTGCCCGCGCGGCTGCAGATTCAGGCGCACAAGTTCATCTGGACGCCGGAGACCCGCGGCGTATGACCCGCGCGGTGGTGCTGCTCTCGGGTGGGCTCGACTCGGCCACCGCCGCCGCGATGGCCCAGCGCGAGGGCTGGGAGCTGTTCGCCCTGACGATGAAGTACGGGCAGGTGCATCAGGCGGAACTGCGCGCGGCGCGCGCGGTGGCCGCCGCGCTCGGCGTGTCGCGCCACATCGAATTGGCGGTGGACCTGTCGGCGTTCGGCGGGTCGTCGCTCACCGGCGAGGGAGACATCCCGAAGGACGAGCTGGGCGCCCCCGGGATTCCGTCCACCTACGTGCCCGCGCGCAATACCGTCTTCCTGTCGCTGGCCCTGGCCTGGGCCGAAGTTCTCGGCGCCGAGCGCATCGTCATCGGCGTGAACGCGCTGGACTACTCGGGGTATCCCGATTGCCGGCCCGAGTTCATCGCGGCGTTCGAGTATCTGGCGAGCCTCGCGACGAAAGTGGGCGTGGAGGGACGGCCGCTCCGGGTGTACGCGCCCCTGCAGCACTTGACCAAGGCCGGCATCATCCGCCTCGGGGCCGAGCTCGGTGTGGACTACAGCCTGACGCACAGTTGTTACGACCCGGCGCCAGATGACCGGCCCTGCGGCCACTGCGACAGCTGCCTGCTCCGTGCCCGGGGTTTCTCGGACGCGGGTGTGCCCGACCCCGCCCTCAAGTAGAATCGCCCGCATGTCGCTGTCCATGCGGGCCCAGGTGCTGGCGATCACCGCCGCGGTGCTGGTGCCGATCGGGTGGCTGATGTTCCAGGCCTCGGTCGCCACGCGGCGCGAGCAGCAGCAATCTGCCAGGGCCGAGGCGGCAACGGCGGCAGGCCTGGTGGCGCAGGCCGTGTCGCGGCAGCCAGGTGACGCCGACGCGGTGCTCGCGGCCGCGCTGATGACCCTGCCGGCCGGCAGCCTCATCGCGGTGACCGGCCATCGTGGTGAACGGGTGGCCGGCAGCGTTCCGCCGGTGGACAGCTCATATCTGACCGCGCAGGTCCCGTCTGGCGACGGCGGCGCGGTCACGGTGTTTCTTCCCGAAAGCCTGGCCTGGGAGCGCACGTGGCCGATCTACAGGCGCAACTATCTCCTGCTGCTCGGTGCGGCGTCCGCCACGGTGTTGGTGATGGTGTTCATGGCGCGCCGGTGGCGCCTGGCCATGCGTGTGCTGGAGCAGCAGGCCCAGCGCGTGGGCGCGGGCGATCGCCTGACCGGGCCGCCGCCACCCATGCCCACCCTCGAGATGGTCAGTCTGCAGCGGTCCTTTACCGAGATGGAGCGGAATCTGGTCTCGCTGGAGCGCCAGGTCGTGCGGCAGGAGCGTCTGGCCGCCATCGGCGTCCTGGTGTCAGGCATCGCGCATGAGCTGAACAACCCGCTGCAGGCGATTGCCGGCCGGGCGGAACTCGTCGCGCGCGACCCGTCCGTCGCCGCGACGGCGCGCAACGATCTCGCGCTCATTCAAAAAGAGAGCGCGCGCGCGAGCGCGATCATCCGTAACCTCTCGCACTTCAGCCGGCAGCAGGATGAACCGCCCCGACCCATCCTGTTGTGCGATGTGGTGGCGTCGGTGGTCGAGCTTCGGCAGCGGGAGCTCGAAGACCGCGGCGTGCAGCTGGTCCTCGACGAGCGCTCGCGGGCGCCGGTCCTTGGCGTGTTCACTGAGTTCCAGCAGGTCATCCTGAACTTCGTGATCAACGCGGAGCAGGCGATGGCGGAGGCCGAGGCGCAGCGGCCCCGCGCCCTGACGATTCGCACGTTCGATCGGGACGGCCGGGCCGGCTGCGAGGTCGAGGATACCGGGCCTGGCGTGCCGGCCGAGGACGAGCCGAAGTTGTTTCAGCCGTTCTTCACCACCAAGCCGGTCGGTGAAGGCACGGGGCTGGGGTTGTCGGTCAGCTACGGCATCATCCACTCGTACGGCGGCGTTGTCGGTTATCGGCGCGCGGCCACCGGCGGCGCCATTCTCTGGTTCGACGTTCCAGCCCACCAATGACCCACAGGATCTACTACACCGAGCCGTTCACGGCGACCTTCACCGCCACCGTGGCCAGCAGCGTGCCGGTGGACGGCCGCGCCCATGTCACGCTCGACACGACGGCGTTTTATCCCACCTCCGGCGGGCAGCCGTTCGACACCGGCACCCTTGGCGGCCGCCGGGTGCTCGACGTCGTGGATGGCGACGATGGCGTCATCACGCATGTGGTGGACGGTCCCCTGGAGCCTGGCCACGAGGTGACCGGCGTCGTCGACTGGCCGCGGCGATTCGATCACATGCAGCAGCACACCGGACAACACGTGCTGTCCGCGGCGTTTGAACGGACGTGCGCGGCGCGGACCGCGAGTTTTCATCTCGGGACCACGACATGCACGATCGATCTCGCGCGCGAGGTGACGCCGGCCGAGATTGCCTCCGCCGAGGCGCTGGCGTCGCAGGTGGTGTGTGAGGACCGTCCGGTGCAGGTCCGTTTTGCCAGTGAGACCGAGGCGGCGGCGTTGCCCCTGCGCAAGGAGCCCGCGCGCGGCGGCACGCTGCGATTGGTGGACGTGAAGGACTTCGATCTGTCGGCCTGCGGCGGCACCCATGTCTCGCAGACGGGCCAGATCGGTCTCATCGCCGTGTCGGGATGGGAACGGTTCAAAGGCGGCAGCCGCGTGGCCTTTGTCTGCGGCCGGCGCGCGCTGGTCTCCCACCGGCACTTCCGCGATGTGGTGACGGGGTTGGTGCGGCAGCTGACCGTGGCACAGGACGAGCTTGGTCCCGCGGTGGAACGGATGCAGGCCGAGGCGCGCACGCACCTGAAGACGATCCGTCAGCTGCGCGAGGCGGCTGCGGAGCAGGACGCGGCGGCGCTGATCTCGGCCGGCGAAGATGTCGGCGGGTTCCGTCGCGTTCTGGTCACGCGGACCGGCTGGGACGTCGCGGCGCTCAAGACACTCGCGACCGCGATTGCCGCCCGTCCCGGGTGCGTGGCCGTTGTTGCCGGTGACGATACTCCTGTATCGCTGGTGGTCGTGCGCGCGGCGGACGTGGCTTTTGATGCCGGCGCCTGGATGAAGCAGATCACCGGGGTACTGGGGGGGCGCGGCGGCGGGAGGTCCGAATCCGCACAGGGCGGCGTGACCGCCACGCTCGAGCAGGTGCTCGCGTTTGCGCGGGACAGCGTCAGGTAGTCGGGATACAATCCGACTTCCGTGTTCGAGTCGATCCACGAATTCCTGTTCAAGTACCAACCGCTGGTCTTCGAGCAAGGCGACTTCGTCTGGGGCAGCTCCCGTTGGATGGCCGGTTTGGTGCTGGCTGCCGCCGGCGCGGCGACGTACGCGCTGTTGACGTATCGACACGTGCGCGGACACGCGCCCCGCGATCGCGCGGTGCTCATCGGACTGCGCGTAGCGGCGCTGGGGGTGCTGGCCGTGTGCCTGCTCCGGCCGATGCTCGTCTTGAAGGTCGCGGTCCCGCAGCAGAACTTCGTCGGCGTCCTGCTTGATGACTCGCGCAGCATGCAGGTGGCCGATCTGGAAGGCCACCCGCGCGGCAACTACGTCACCGAGAACTTCGGCACGGCCGCCGGGCCGCTGCTCGCCAGGCTCTCGGAGAAGTTCGTCGTCAGGACCTATCGCTTTTCGTCGTTCACCGAGCGGTTACACGCGTCCGCGGATTTGACGTTCGGCGGCACGGGCACGCGGCTCGGTGATGCCCTTGGCCGCGCGAAGGACGAACTGGCCGGGCTGCCGCTCTCGGGGCTGATCGTGGTGTCGGACGGCGCGGACACCTCCGAGGCGGCGCTCGATACGTCGATCACGGCACTCAAGGCCGAGTCGATTCCGGTGTTCACCATCGGCGTCGGTGAAGAAGAGATGACGCGCGATATCCAGGTCAGCCGGGCGGAGACGCCGCGCCAGGCGCTCAAGGGTTCGTTCCTCGTGGTGGACGTCGTGATCACGCAGACCGGATTCGCGGGCCAGATCCTGCCGCTCGTGGTCGAGAGCGAGGGCCGCGTCGTGGACACGCAGGACATCGTGATGCCGTCCGATGGCGAAGCCTCCACGGTGCGCGTGCGCTTCAAGGCCGACGAAGGCGGCCTGCGCCGCTTCAAGTTCAGGATTCCGGAACAGGCCGGCGAACAGGTGCCGCAAAACAACGCGCGCGAGAACGTCATCGAGGTGCTGGACCGGCGCGTGAAGTTGTTGTACCTGGAGGGTGAGCCGCGCTTTGAGGCCAAGTTCATCAAGCAGGCGCTGGAGGCCGATCCGAACATCCAGGTGGTCCTGCTGCAGCGCACGGCGGCGGCCACGCCGTCGGCGCCCACCAAGTTCCTGCGCCTGGGCATCGACACGCCGGACGAACTGATCGAAGGGTTCCCGCTGAAGGACGAAGACCTGTTCGCGTACTCGGGGCTGATCCTGGGCAGCGTGGAAGCGTCGGCGTTCACCGTGGAACAGCTGCGCATGATTGCCGACTTCGTCAGCCGCCGTGGCGGCGGCCTGCTGACGCTGGGCGGCCGCCGGTCGTTTGCCGAGGGTGGGTGGGGCGGCACGCCGGTGGCAGAGGCGCTGCCCATCGCGCTGGACGCGGCCGCCAACGCGCGCGCCGGATCGTATTTTTCGCACGTGTCGATCGAGCCCGCGCGCGCGGGGCTGACCCATCCGATCGCGCAGCTGGCCGCGACCGAAAAGGCCTCGATCGAGGCGTGGGGCAAGTTGCCGGCGCTGACAAGCGTGAACCCGATCGAGGCGGTGAAGCCGGGGGCCACCGTGCTGCTGCAAGGGGAAGACGAGCGCGGGCGCGGGCAGATCATCCTCTCGGCGCAGCGGTACGGGCGCGGCAAGGCCGTGGCGTTTGCCGTGCAGGACTCATGGCTGTGGCGGATGCACGCCACGATGGACGTCAAGGACCTCACGCACCACCAGTTCTGGCAGCGGTTGCTGCGCTGGGTGGTGGACGCCGTGCCCGGGCACGTCGACGTGTCCGGCGCGCCGGAGAACGTGGAGCCGCGCGAGCCGGTGACCCTCACCGCGCAGGTGGCCGACAAGACGTTCCTCGACGTCAACGACGCCCGTGTGGTGGCCGTCGTCCGCTCCCCGACCGGGGTGGTCAGCGAGGTTCCGCTGTCGTGGACCGTCCGTCGGGATGGCGAGTACCGGGCCACGTTCGCGCCCACCGAGGAGGGCACGTACGAGGTGCGGGTGGCCGCGACCAAAGGCGGCGAGACCATTGGGACCGCGGTGTCGCACGTGCGGGCGGCGCCCAGCGAGCGGGAGTATTTCGACCCGGCGATGCGCGGGCCGCTCCTCCGGCGGCTGGCCGAGGAAACCGGCGGCGCGTTCTTCCGGGCTTCCGACACCGCCGGCCTGTCCGATGCCCTGACGCTGAGCGGACGCGGCGTGACCGTCGTAGAAGAGAAAGACCTGTGGGACATGCCGGTGTTGTTCCTGCTGCTGGTCGCCCTGACGGGCAGCGAGTGGTTGTATCGCCGGGCGAGGGGGTTGGCATGAGCACAAGCGGAACACGGGCGGCCGCGGCGCTGATCGCCGGCGCGGTGATCGTGTCGCTCGGATTGACCCTGCAGGCCCAGCGCGGCGGGGGCCGCCAGCGCGGGGGCAACGAGCGGTTCCAGACGGGCGGCCAGATTCACGGCAACATCCCGTACGACGGCCGCTTCACGTTCGTGCGGCTGATGTA
>JANLHE010000526.1 GCA_024653875.1 Acidobacteriota bacterium | reverse complement strand
ATGGTCGAGGTCGGGCGGAAGTTTCGACGGAGGATCTGATGTTCGATGAACTTGATTTTGCGTGCGATGGGTGCGGTTGCCGGTGGCGACTGGTGCCGGCAATGGTCGAGCAGGTTGCGTGCAGGCACAACGGCATGTTCGGCTGTCCTTGTGGATACATGAACGACCTCTCCGCCAAGATCGAAGAGGCGCGTATCCCGCCTGAGCCGGCGCCAACGCGGGCCGACATCGACATCGACGACCTGTTCTCGTACCACCGTCTGACCCCGGCGCAATTGGACCGGTTTGACTACATCCGAGGCCCCATCAAAGTGGCCGCGGCCGCCATCATGGCGAACTGCCCGGGCGGCGCGGACCGCACAACGGCCATTCGGAAGCTCAGAGAGTGCCTGATGACGGCCAACGCCTCGATCGCCCTGGACCGCAAATGAAGGGCTTCGCTTCCCTCGTGCTGACCGCTCTCGGCTTGCTGGTGGTCGTGGTGTGGGTGGTTGGGCACTTGGTCGTGTTGCTGGCGATCTCGCTCGGTCGGCGCCGGAGAGACCTGACGACGCAGGTGGAGACCGGGGATCCGCTCAATTGGGCCCATGTGCGGCTGTCCGAGGCGGCCATTCATAGGGACGGCCAAGCGTTTGAGCGCGAGCAACAGTCGCGCGCCCGGCGATATGAGGCGCAGTTTCAGGCGTGGGCCAGTCTGAAGCCCTGGCAGATCGCCCTGTGTTTCACGCCAGACGACCATCCGACGCAGGCGGACATCCTCACGCGGTACAAGCAGTTAGCCGTATCGGCCCATCCGGACCACGGCGGCAGCCACGAGCAGATGGTGACGTTGCAAGGGGCGCGCGATGCGGCGCTCAAGGAGTGCGTGTGAAGGCGACGGTACGATCGATTGAATGGGCACCGGAGCGGGTAAAGCTGGTATTGCGCGTGACGTACGGGTTTACCCCAAACGAAGACTCATCGTTTGATCTGGGTAGTGGGCTAGGACCCACTACCCGCTTCGCCAGGGCGACTTGATGCCGAATCCGACCAGGGACTACGTGGTGGGCCGATGACGTTCCGCTTCTACTCCCGTCGTGAAGGCCCGCAAAGCTTGGGCTACCGCTGGTGGACCCTGAAGGTCTGGAAGTGGGGGATCAAGGTCGGGCCTGGGGTGTTCATGATCGCGCCAGGATCGGCAGGCATCTACGTCCTGAACGGGTTGGTGGGTGTGGAGCTGATCTCGGATGCTTTGATGGCCGCGCGGGCCGAACCGGAGAAGTTTCCCCGGGCGGCACGACGGCGGGCGACTCGAGGCCACTAAAATGGGGCATGTTTCCCGGGGCAGAATGAAAATACTCGTCGAGGGCACCATCACGCTCCTGCCGGACGGTCGAATCATCATAAGCGGCTATCACGTGGACATGAACGATGATTCACGGACCGGGTCCGACGCATTGGGTGAGCATGTAAGCAAGCGCCTTCTTGAGGCCGCGGAACGGGCGACCCAATCGTGAGTCTCGACCTGAGCCGGCGCGGCTTCCTGCGTCTATTCGGCGCCGCCGCAGTCGGCATGGCCTTGGACCCGGACCTCGCCCTCTGGGTGCCGGGGCAGAAGACCATCTTCCTGCCGTCCGAGACCGTGTTCAAGGGGAACCAGTTCCTCACGATCCAGATGATCACGGGGGAGGCGCTGGCGATGATGAAGGGACAACTGGCACTGCTGGACGGCCTGCACCGACAGTGGGGCGCCTGGCCAGAAGAAGAGTCCGGCTACGCCATCAGCCTGAAGACTCCGACTCGCTATGACATCTGGAATCCGGACTTCGCCGTGAAGGTGCGCGCGTGAACCGCCGCCACTTCCTCGGAATGCTCGCAGCCGGCGCCGCCGGGATGGTGCTGGACCCGGAGATGCTCTTATGGCGACCGGGTGCGAAAACGATATTTTTGCCGCCCGCCAAGCCGATTCTCACCCGTGCCGGCGCGGTGCAGTATTCCTGGAACCAGGGACTGCTGAAGGCGGGCGATATCGTCACCATCAACGGCTGCCTAGAGTTCAACCCAAAGACGGGCCAATACCATTCGTCACGCCTTCAGGAGTTCCGAATTGTCGAGGCGGTGTCTTCGGCAGAATTGACGATTCGCCCGGTCATCACTCATGCGTTTAGCCTTCCATCCGACATGAAGCACTGGCACCGCGCGAGGTTGGCCCATGGATAGGCGCCGCTTCCTTCATCTGTTCGGTGCGGCGGCTGCCGGGCTGGCCCTCGATCCCGAACGGGCGCTATGGGTGCCGGGCGCGAAGCGGATCTTCCTGCCTTTGGTCGTTCATGCTGTGCCGAGCCTTGCGTTCCACCCGGACGCGTTCACCTTCGTTATGGCGCCTCTGAGCCCAGCGCAGATGCAGGCTCAATACAACCAGATGTGGTCGCAAGTGTTGGAACAGATCGAAGTGAACACGGCGATGCCGACCAGGCTTGATTGTCTCTACGGCGTCGCCACATTGCGTGACGACCGACGCCTGCGCCGCGTTTGGACGCCAACCAGATGAGTCGTCGTTTGAAAGGCACGCTCCCACCTGATTGGTTTCGCATATCCGTCAAGCCGCGCAGCCGGTACTTTGTTGCTGTACGCGTGGCGCCGTCGGTCCTACAGATGCGGGCCGAAATGACGCACCACACCGGGTACGTTCACAAGAGTCAACTAGCCGCCGTTGATGGCCTTCGTTCAAAGGACTTCCCCGGGCTCTGTTGTCTCGTGTGGTTTGGAATGGACTGTATCGGCGCCGGCATCGTCGCCCATGAAATGACGCACGCGGCGCTCCGTGTGCTCGATAGGCGTGGCACGCCGCTCGAAACGAACAAGCATCGCAAGGGCCGCAATAGGTGGCGCCACACGTCCAGTTCGGAGGAATCCTTCTGTGAGCTGGTCGAGCGGTTCAACTGTGAATTTTGGAAGCACTACTACAAGCGAGGGGGGCAATGGGCGCGCAGGGGGTGAGCCGTTTGGACGCCAGCGGTCCACCGTTGACCATGGGACCGGAGTAAACACGGTACGTGGCCTCACGGTGCCGTTCAGATTCCACGGAACCAACGCTGAGTGATCACAGCCTGCCACGCACCATATCGCCTGTTTGTCCCACACGAGACGCCCTCCACCGCTTGAACGGTGCAACGGGGCACAAATTGAGGATTCCACGATGAAAACCACCGAAATAGCGCCAGGCCATCTCAGCGTCACCAGAAACAAGTCCAAGAAGGCGGCGACGCCGAAGGCGAAAGTCATCAGCGGCATCTCGCTCGACATCGCCGACAACGGCGGGATCTCGGCTCGGGTGAGCGAGCGGTACAAGTCGGGGGGTGACACCCGCGGCGATGAAGCGATCGGCTTCATCGAGCCCAAGACCTACGTGTACGGCTCCTGGGCGGAAGCCTCCGAGGCCATCGGCCAGATGTTGGCCGAGAAGAGCCCCGCGCCGGCGACACCGCAGGCGACCATGGGCGACCTGACCGAGGACCTGGACGAGGTGTTTGGGGGCGGCATGGCGGTCGGCGCGGATGCGGCCGACACGTACAAGAGCGCGTCACGCCGATGAACAGGCGACCAATTCCGTTGATCGTTAATGGGCGCCTGCGTGTCTGTTGGCGCCGGGTGGCGTCGATCTTGTCAACTCCGTACGGTCGGTACCTCACAGCGGAACGACCATTCGCCTTCCTTGTTCGGACGTTCATCTTCGGGCCGGTATTTGTGAACTGGGTGACCAAGACGCCGGTCGATGCGAGGGCGTATGACCTGCGCGCGGATGCTTTTGTGCCGACTGATGACTGGACATCGCGCCGGTGGACTGACGATGCAGTGAGGGTTCATTTGGGCCGGTGACGCCTTCCCGCCATGCTGATTCCGGAGGTCAGACACATGGCGAAGAAAGCATCGAACAGCATGGCCGCGGTCAAGAAGGTCGCAGCCTGCGGCGGCATGATGAAGTCCGGCGGCATGAAGAAGGGCAAGTAGGACTCCGGTGCCGTCTCGGGACGAGATTCAAACCTTCACGCGCCGGGAGCATCGGACGGTGGTCGCGGCCGCGTTTGTCGGGTACCAAGGCCAAGCCGGCATCTTCGACCATGACGATCTGGTCCAGATTGTGACCGGCGGCAAGGCCCTCTGGCGGGCCACCAGCTACCAGGCGATGCGCAACAGCGGCCTGTGGGATGACGACGCCGACTGGATCTTCGAACAGTTCGAGGCGGCCGTGCGCAAGCGAAACCGCCTCCTGCGACACGCCCAGGCCAAATCCGGCTATGCGCGCAACTGATATGAACACCGACGTGACGTTGGAGGTACCCGTGGATCGTGCGATGGCGGGTGGGTTCGGGGTCAAGGCCCTGGTCCTGCTGTCTCTCTGTAAACTGCCACCGGCCGACCCCAGGCGGGATCCCATTTATCGGGACGCCTGCCACCGGTTTTCCGAGAAGTCCGTCAAGCTCAAGCTCCGCGAACTCCAGGAGCGGGGCTACGTCGATCCGGCCACGGCCGGCCGACAGGCACGTCTGACACCGCGGGGTGTCGAGGCGCTGGAATCCCAACCTATGCGTGCCTGAGACCCCCACGCAGTTGATGGTGCCGGGCACGGCCGGGGCGTTGACGGCCCACGGCGACGGCCTCGCCAAGTTCATGACCATCATGCGCGCGCGGTTCCGCCTGTGTGCGGACGCCGAGTGGCAGACCCGGCTCGACCAACTGGACGATCGCCGGTTCGCGTCCTCGCGCCAGTGGGATCCGACCATCCTGGCCGAGCGGGAGCGGGACGGCAAGGTGTGCCTCACGTTCAACCGCATCCCCCAATTCCTCAATCAGGTGGTCAACCAGGCGCGTGCCAGCAAGCCCGGCATTCAGGTGATTCCGCGCGGGGGCGGCGCCAGCCTCGACACGGCCGACGTGCTGCAGGGCTACGTCCGGGACGTGGAAATCAAGAGCGATGCGGATATCGCCTATACCACCGCGGCCGAGCTCCAGGCGGAAATCGGCCTGGGCTACATCAAGGTCACGACTGAATTTTCGGACGAAAACCCGCTGGCGTTCCAGCAGGACATCCGGATCAAGCGCGTCCGTAACCGGTTTTCCATCTACATGGACCCGAACCATGAGGAGTTCGACGCCTCGGACGCCCGGTTCGCCTTCCAGATCGAGGACCTGACCAAGGAAGAGTACGAGGCCAGGTTTGGAGACGAGACACAGCCGGCCGGCCTGAACGAGTTCGAGTCCATCGGCGACGACCGCAAGTACTGGTTGCCCGATGGCGGGATCCGCATCGCCCAGTATTGGTACGTCGAAGAGGTCAAAGAGGACCTGGTCCTGCTTGAGATGCCGCTGCCAGACGGCGCGCCGCCCAGCATGAAACCCCGGCAGGAGGTCATCAAGGCCGTGGGGGATCTGGACATTAAGGCTATGAAGGCGGCCGGGGCGAAGGAAGTCAGCCGGCGGACCATCATGCGCCGCAAGGTCCGGAGTTGCGTGGTGAACGCGGTCCGCATCCTTGATGGGGCCGACGAGTCAGGGAGCCGTGGCGGTCTGTGGCCGTCCAAATACATTCCAATCGTGCCGGTCATCGGCAACGAAATTGATCTTGAAGGCCGGGTGGATTACCGCGGCATGGTGCGCAACGCCAAGCAGCCGCAGATGGCCTATAACTACTGGATCTCGGCGGCCACCGAAGCCGTGGCGCTGGCCCCCAAGGCCCCCTGGGTCATGGCCGAAGGCCAGGACGAGAACTACGAAGAGCAGTGGGACAACGCGAACCAGAAGAACTACTCCCGCCTGATCTATACGCCGGTGTCGGTCGGCGGCATTCTGTCTCCCCCGCCGCAGCGGAACTCAGTCGAACCGCCCATCATGGCGATGACGGCGCTGATCCGCCAGGCCGACAACGACCTGAAGGGCACGATGGGCTTCTACGACGCCAGTTTGGGCGAACGTGGCCCCGAACAGTCCGGCAAAGCCATCCTCGCGCGCCAGAAACAGGGCGAGATCGGCAACTCCCAGTACCTCGACAACTGGTCCCGAGCCATCCGCCAGGTGGGCCGGATTGTGCTCGACCTGATCCCGGCGGTCATGGACACGCCGCGGTTGATTCGGTCGATCGCGGAGGACGGCTCGCCGGAAACCGTGCAGCACTACCCGGGCGAGGTCCCGGCCGACTTCCAGCCGCCCGAAGGCGTGACCAAGGTCGTAGACCTGACCAAGGGCAATTACGACGTGGCGATCTCCGTCGGTCCCTCGTTCATGTCCAAACGGCAGGAAGCGGTGGCGCAGATGGGCGAATTACTCGGCCGCAACCCGTCCATGGCGCAGATCTTGGGCGACCTCTGGATGGGGAACATGGACGCGCCCTGGGCGAAAGAGGCGGCCGAACGGCTCAAGCGCATGGTGCCGCCGCAGATCCTGGGTGGGGAAGACGGCCAGCCGGCCGCCCCGCAGATCCCGCCTGAGGTGCAGCAGCAGCTGGAAGCCCTCACGCAGCAGATTCAGGTCGGTCAGCAGCAGATGGCCGAGATCACCGCTGAACGCGACGGGCTACAGCAGCAGTTGAAGTCGAAGCA
>JANLHE010000525.1 GCA_024653875.1 Acidobacteriota bacterium | reverse complement strand
CTCGATGACACGCCGCTCTTGATCGTGGCCGTCGTCGGATCGATGTAGTTGGCGGAGGCCGTGACCGTCACCGTCTCGGTGATGCCCTGCACCGACAGCGTCGCATTGAGGACGGTGTCCTGGCCGAGCTGCACCTGCGCGGTACGTGTCACCGCCTGCATGCCCGACAGCGTGAACTTCACCGTGTACGCGCCCGGGGGCAGCGCCACCATCCGGTAGTCGCCGGTGGCCCCGGTGACCACCACGCGACCGGCGGGCAGTACTTCGCCCATGGCTTCAACGGTGACGCCCGGCAGCGCCGAGCCATCACTGGCCACCACGCGCCCGGCAATCGTGCCGGTCTGCTGGGCCCATGCGGTCATCGGGGCGACCAACAGCCCCAGCACCGCGAGGATTGTTAACTTGTGACGCATCTCTCCTCCATCCTGAACAAAAAGACAATTCCTCTAAGGAATTAGTTCAAGGATGCTACGGCCCGTGTTCGGGCAAGTCAATGGAGGAAGGCCGCCGCCCGCACCGCCGCGCCCAGCAGGCCGGCGGCGGGATTCAGGATGACCGAGACGGGGAGGGTGCGGAGCAGGTCCACCAAGGGAGCCTTGCCGCGGAACGCGTCCAAAAACAGGCCGTGTTCCAGTGCCGGGAGCACTTTCGGGGCGATGCCTCCGCCGATGTAGACCCCGGCGGTGGCCATCGACCGCAGCGCCAGGTTGCCGGCCTCCGCGCCGTAGGCCTCGACGAACATCTCGAGCGCTTCGACGCACTGCTCGCACCGTCCGGCCAGGGCGCAGGCGCTGATCGCCGCCGGCAGTTCGCCGTTGTCCACGCCGCCGCCAATCGTCCGGCAGGCCAGTCCCGCCCCCGTCACGCCGTGGGTGAACCGGAAGATGTTGATCAGGCCGGGACCGGAGATCACGCGGTCGTTGTCCACGCGCCCGTAGATCGCCGTCAGGTGTTCCACCAGCGCCAGCTCGCGGGGCGTGCGCGCGGCAAAGTCCGCGTGGCCACCCTCGGATGCCGAGGGGATGAACCGGCCGTCCACGTTGTGCAGCAGCGCCTCGCCCAGCCCCGTCCCGGCGGCGATGAGGGCCGCGTTGCCTCCGGGCACCGCCACGCCCTCCTGCAGCACCGCGATCTCCTCGGGCTCGAGGACCGGCACCGCGTGGGCCATCGCTTCCAGGTCGTTCAACAAGTGCACCGGACAGTCGCCCAGGCGATCCGCCAGGATTGACGCGTCCACCAGCCACGGCACATTGGTCAGCCGCGCCACCAGTCCGTTCACCGGCCCCGCCACGCCCAGACAGACCGCCGTCACGGAGGCCGACGCCCGCGTATCTTCGAGAAACACCTGCGTGAGATCGTCGAGGCTGTCGAAGTCGAGGGTGGCGTATTCGCGCACCACCAACGGCCGCGGCCTGTCGCCGCCGCCCTCGAACAATCCGAGCAAAGTCTTGGTGCCACCGATGTCGCCGGCGAGGAGCATGGGCAGATGCTAACATCGGGCACAGATTGCCAGTGAGCGTGCCCGCGCAAATGCCCTCCGAACGCCCCCTGACCGCCGAGCATGTCTCCGTGGTGGGACGTGGAGGTGTGCTCTCCCGGCGGGACCTCCGCTCGGTGGTGGAACGGCTGGGTGGCACCTGCGCCTTCGCCGTGACGCCGCACACCACCGTCGTCGTGACCACCGGCGACCCCTTGCCCGGCGAGTGGCCCGCGCACGTGCGCCGCGTCATGACCGAGGACGAGTTGTGCCGGCTGGCCGGATTGCCGGATCTGGACACGCTGCGGGCCCGCTATTACGCCTCGCGCGATTTGCAGGCGATGTATCCCGGCCTGCGCGACGACCACCTCCGCTATCTCGAGAAGTGGGGCCTCATCCGCTCGGTGGCCGGCCGGTATTCCTTTGCCGATCTCCACGTGGTGAAGGCGGCCGCCGCGGAACTGGCGCGCGGCGTTCCGCTGCACGCCCTGATGCGCGCGATGCTTGCCGAACGCACCGGCCAGCTCACGTTTGATTTTCAGCCGGCGCGCGTCGACAGCCCGCGCGCGCGCGTGGTCTCACTGCCCGCGTCGCGCCACTCCGCCGCCCCGGCCCAGCCGGGCGACCGCGCCGAGGCGATTCAGTCCGCGAACTACGCGCTGGCCGCGAAGTACTTCCTCGAAGGCGCGGAACTGGACGATGGGGACGATCGGAACCTGGATGTGGCCGCGGCCGCGTACCGCCGCGCGCTGCTGTTCGATCCCGTGCTCGTCCCCGCGCTCGTGAACCTGGCGAACATCCACTACGAGCGGGACGAGCTGGTGGAGGCGGACGCGATTTACGAAAAGGCCATTCGCATCGACCCGGAGTGTTTCGAGGCCTACTTCAACCTCGGCAACATCCATCACGATCTGGCGCGCTATCCCGACGCCGTGGTGGCCTACCGCGAAGCGCTCGCGGTCAACCCCGCGTACCCCGAAGCGCATTTTTATCTGGCGGTCACGCTGGAGAAACTCGGCCGCTCCGCCGAGGCGCGGGCGCACTGGCAGCAGTATCGTGAGCTCGATCCCGACGGCGAGTTCGTCGAGCTCGCGAAGGAATTCACCACGGACTGATTCGACGTGCGGAGGGCACGGGCTTCAGCCCGTGCCGCTCGCCCTGGGCTGAAGCCCAGGGCCTCCATCCGAATCGCCGCCCTATCGCTTCACCGTCACCGTCGTCTTTTCGCCCGCCCGCAGCGTCACCGTCGTCGCGCGTTCTGCCCACTGCACGAATCGATCGAAGGACGTGCTGAGCTCGTCCTGACCGACGACAACAACGTGATAGTCCCCCGGCGGGACCGCGTCGAACCGGAATGCCGGCGCGGTGCTGAGTCCGGTGAAGGAGAAACGTCCGGGCGCCGCCAAAGGGCTCGCCCAGTGGGTGCGGTCGACCGGAAACATCATCACGCGGGTGTCGGTCGGCGACTCGTACTTGTCCAGCGTGAATGTGCCCTCGAGCGTCGCCATCGCCGTATCCGACATCGTCACCACAACCGAGTCCGCGCCGGAGAGGTCCACGGTCACCAGCGGGTCCGGGCTCATGCCGTCGTCCGTACGAATCGACTCGATCGCCGTCCACGCCTGGCCGAATCCGCTGGCCATGACAATGTACCGCCCGGGAGGTAAACCCTGAATGGTGAAGGCGCCGTTTCGATCGATCGTGGCCGGATAGCCGATGGATCCTGACTGACCCAGCCGAATCATCATCGTCGGCGTGAACTCAACGGCCACCAAGCCGACGCGAGCCGCCTGAATTGTGTCGCGGTCGGGCCGTGCAGCGCCGCCGGAAAACTCCACGCGGCCCCTGAGTGTCGCGCCCGGACCGAGTGGCACGGTGAGGTCGGACACATCCCGATCGGCCACGACCACCACCAGCGACGCCCACAGCCCCTTCGAGCTTTCGGCGGGGAAGACTTCGAGCAGGTACCGCCCGGGCGGGATGCCGGCGAACGCAAAGCGGCCGTCGGGAGTGACGTCAACGGGCTCGACCTCCGAGAGGCCCATGGCGGATGCGTCCTCGTCGGCGGGGAACAGGATCAGCTTGTGCGCGCTTCCGGCGTTCGGCCCGCCTCCCGTGAGCTGGCCCGACACGCGCCTCGGCGTGACGGCCTGCATCGTGATGTCGATGCCCAACCGGTTATCGCTGTGGCCGATCGCGATCGGCATGGCGTCCGCGACCCTGGTGCCGCCGGGGTGGAATGTCAGGGGAAAGGTCAGAACGGTCTCGTTCAACTGCCGCGCGACGGTCGCTGCCGGCACGGTGAAGGATGCAAGCCTCGCCAGCAGGTCCGTGTCGATCGGGAGTGCGTCCCGCACGCAGGCGCAGACGAGATAGTCGCCGGCCGGGAGATCGCCGATGCGAAACTTCCCGCGGTCATCGGTGACGGCCTCGCCGCGCGGAAACAGCACGGGTCTGAACAGGAGGGATCGCCTGTTGAACGTCCTCACACGGACGCCCACCACCGGGTCGCCCGCGTCGTCACGTACGGTTCCGACGATGCTGCCGTAGCGCCCGGCGCGAAGGACGACGTCTGTGACACGTTCGTCTGCGCCGAGGGCCACCGATGCTCCGCGCACGGCGGTGTATCCGGCGTGCGACACGCGCAGGCTGTACGTGCCGCGATTGAGCGACGCAAACGCGAATCGCCCTTGGGAGTCGGTTTGGACAGGCCCGGCGGGGCCAACGGGTCCGACGGGTGGCTTGGTGCCGGGCGTGGTTATCGCGACCGTGACGCCTGGCACCGGCAGGCCGCTGGTCACGTCCAAAACCTGGCCGGCGATGAGGCCGGAGCCGGTCGTTGATGGTGCTTGCTGCGCGTTGACGCTGATGATCGTGATGACGATCGCGAGTGCGAGAGCGGCAGCACGCCTCATCGCACCGCCAGATTCTGCGTGCGCTTCTCTCCAGGCGCGAGCGTGACGCGGATCGCGGCGGAGATGATCGACTGCAGGAACACCGGATCGTATTGCTCGTCCCTGGAGACATCCGTGACGGCCGCGAGGTAGTACTCACCGGCGGGCAGCACGGCGGGCCCGGGGCCGCCGAGCGTGAAGCGTCCGTCGCTCCCCGGCTGCGCGGTGATGATGCGGCGCGTGCCGTGGAGCCAGTAGGCGTCGTTCACCGGAAATACCATGACCGTGTAGTCGGTCATCGCCTTGCCCTCGGCGTCACCGAGGCGTCCCGACAGTTGCTGCCACTGGTCGCCGAACGTGATGACCACGTCCTTCGGCATCGCGTCGGCGGCGATGGTCACGGCGAGGTCCGTCACATCCGCGCCATCGACGACGACCGATTGCAGGCCCCAGGTGACGCTGGCGGCGGACGCGCCGAAGAACGGCGTGCTGCCGATGACATACCGGCCGGGCACGAGGTTGGTGACGGTGAACTCCCCAGTGGCGGATGTCGGTGAGACTTGTGGCGACAGTCCGCCGCCGGTCGAAGAGACGTTGAGCGCGCGCACCTGCATCCGCTGGCCCGCGATCGACGGCGCCGCCGACGCGCCCTTGGCGACGACCCGGCCGGCCATCGAGAGCGGCGGCTGGAGCGTGAGTTGGACGCCGGACACGTCCGTGCCTCCGACATCGATGCGGGCGTATGCGAACTGTCCAGCCGCCGGTCCGCTGGCGCGGGCCAGCACCGTGTAGGTGCCCGGCGCCACCGGCGGCGTGCGGAAATGTCCGTCGGGTCCCGGCATCGTGGCGATGGATTGCGCCGTTGGACTGAGCCCGGCGGCAGTGGAGATCATGACGGGAACCCTGGCGGCGGTTTGGCCATCGGCTGACAGGAGCACACCCTCGATGCGCGCGAGGCGTACGCGCTCCAGGCGGAGGTCCACATTCTGCCGGTCATCGCCCGGCGCGAGCAGCACCGCCTGCGCGTTGTCGGCCTGGGCCGTGCCGGGGAAGTACACCGGCGCGAACGCCATCTCGGCGTCGGCACCCGGACTGGATCCGGTGATCGGCGTACCTCGAAGGGCGGCGTCCACTTCCGCGTCCGTCAGCGCTCGCGCGGTTGCCCCCACCTGGCGTGGAGGCATCGCCGTCACAAGATACTCGCCAGGCGCGAGGCCGTGGATCCGATACATGCCGCGGTCATCAGTGGTTGCGCCATTCATGCCGGAAAAAACGAGCTCGCCATTCTGCATTCTGCGCTTCGTGACGCCGACGCCCACGCCCGGTGCCGGGCGGCCCTGCTCGTCGTAGATGGTGCCCGACACGGCCGCGCCCATGGGCAGCCGGATTGTGATGTCCGCGAGGGTGGCGCCGTCGGCGAGCACGAACGGCGTGCCCGGCCGCACCGGCCGGCGCGCGCCCGCCACCGCGCCGAGGTAGGGCAGTTTGCTGGCGCCAACGGTGTAGCGATCCGCAGGCAGATTTCCGAACGCGAATCTGCCGCCGGCGTCTGTGGCCGTGACCTTCAGCACGCCGGTGGTCGCGCCGATGAGGACGACGTGCGCCAGCCGCAGCTTCGTGCCTGTCGCATCGGCGACCACCTCACCGGCGATCGTGCCCGTGCCTGTCGGCGCCGGCGCGAGATCCGCCGTCGGCGTTGCCGGTTTGCGCGCGTCGCGCTGCGGCACTTGTGCTGTCGCGGCACCCGGTGCGGCGAGCGCGGTGTGCAGTGTCGCCGCGACGAGTGCCGGCACCAGGAGAATCAACACGCGCTTCATCGCTTCACCTCAATGACCTTCTTATCGCCGTTCACCACGCTGATACGCTCAGCCGACCGCGACATCGCGTCAAGCGTGGCCTTGTCCATCCACTCGAGGCCACCCTCACCCAGGGCGACGATGTAGTACTCGCCGGCCGGCACCCGCGTGATGGTGAAGGCGTTCTTCTCCACCCGCGCGCTCTTGAAGCGCGAGAACGCGCCGAACGGTTCCTCCCAGAATCGCCGGTCCGCGGGGAACATCCGCACCCATGTGTCCTCCTCGGCGCCGCCCAGGCCGGACGACACGGTGCCTCGCACCGCCGCCATGGGCGTGTCGGTGACCGTGACGACGAGGTTCGGCAGATCGCGGGCGTCAACATCGATGATGGTGTCGGTGACGTCCACGCCCCCGAGCGTCACGGACTTCAGCGTCGGCCAGCCGGAGACGGTGATGAAGGGAAAGACGACGTAGCGGCCGGGGATCACGCCGGGCATCCGGAAACTGCCGTCGGCGGCAATCGACGCGACGTAACTTCTGTTGCGCGGCGGCAGATCCACTGCATTGAGCTGGACGCCGTTGGCTCTGACCTGTGGGCCTGGTGGAGGCGGCGGTGGCGAGTTGCCGGCGAACTCGAGCCGGCCCGTGATCGTGGCGCCCGCCTGCAGCCCGATCATGAGATCGGTCACGTCTTCGTCACCCACGCTCACGACCTGGGAGGCCCACAGTGGATCGGCCGGCGGTCCTCCCGCGCGTCCGCCGGGCGCGGCCACGCCACGCCCGCCGATGAACGCGAGCGCCGCGCCCGATGGTCCGCCGCCCGCCCTGCCCGGCGTGGTTCGCACCTCCAGCGTGTACTGGCCTGGCGCCACGCCGGCGAAGGCAAATCGTCCGTCGGGCTGCACCAGCATCGGCGGCAACTGCGTGATTGCCACGGCTTCGGGAATGTCCCCGGCCGGAATCAGTCGCACGGTGTTCGCGTTGAGGCTGTTGGGGGGCGCGCCGAGAATCCGTCCTGAGACACGCACCGCGCGAACGGCAGCAACGGTGATGTCTATCGCCTCCTGCGGCGCGGCACCCGAGGCTTTCACGCGCGTGGCCCGGCCGGCGAGCGTGGTATTCGGATGGAACGTCGGCGCGAACGTGCGGAGCGTTCCATCGAGACTTGCGGTGTCCGCCCCGGCCTTTGCCGCGCGGCTCGCCACCGCCAGCAGATCGAGTGGCCGCGCGGCAAGCGTCGTCAGCAACTGGCCGTCAAACGGAATCGGATCGCGGGTGCAGGCGCAGATGTAGTAATCGCCCGGCAGCAAATTGACCAGGCGATAGCGGCCGCGGTCATCAGTCTTCGAGCGTCCGTCTCCCGCCAACACCGGCGGCCTGCCCTGCACACTTGCCCGCCGAAAGGCCAGCACGTCCACACCGACCACCGGATCTCCGCCGTCGTCGCGCACCGCGCCCGCGATGGTGGCGAGTTTTGTCAACGGGACCCTGACATCCGTGACGCTCGCCCCAGGGGCGAGTTCGACCGCACGGACAGCCGACCCGGAGGATCCAGCGTAGCCGTCGAGCTGGGCCTGCAGCCCGTACGTTCCGGCCGCCATGCCTGTGAAGACGAACCGGCCCTGCGAGTCGGTCCTCACCGGCGATGGGATGCGCCTGGGCGAACCGCCGTCACCCCGACCCTCGAACCGAACCTGGACAAACATCACAACCGCGCCTGGCACGCCCTGACGCGTCTCGCTGTCGATAACCTGTCCCGCGACCATGCCCGTGCCAGCCGGCGCCGGCGCCTGAGTCGGCAACGCCTGCTGCGCGCCCAGCGCCGTCCAGCCCACGGCTCCCGCCACCACCAAGTCCCGAAGGGCCGTGCGAAATAGTCTGAAACTGAGTCTCACAAGACAGACTCTAGCAGGGTCCTGGGGTCCTGGGTCCTGGGTCCTGGGTCCTGGGTCCTGGGTCCTGGAGGGCACGGGCTTTAGCCCGTGCCGCACGCCCCGGGCTGAAGCCCGGGGCCTCCAACGGATCTAGTCCAGCAGCTGGAGGCCGAACGCCTTCTCGATGTCCTCGAGATACCCGCGTTCGGATTCATCGGCCAGCGTGAGCGCGTGGCCTTTGGCGTCGTAGCGGCCGGTGCGGCCCACGCGGTGCACGTAGCTGTCGAGCGATCGCGGGACTTCGTAGTTCACGATGAGCGCCACGTTGTCGATGTCGAGGCCGCGCGCCGCGACGTCGGTCGCCACGAGCACCTTCACACGGCCCGCGCGGAACGCATCGATCGTCGCGGTCCGTTCCTTCTGCGGCCGATCGGCATGCACCGCCTGCGCGCGAAGGCCCGTCTGATAGAGCGAACGCGCCAGACGGTCGCACCCGATCTTGGTGTTTACGAACACGATCGTCGTGCCGCGTTCGCGACGCAGCTCACGCGCCAGCGCGGTCGCCTTCTCGCGCGCGGGCACGATTCGCGCCTCATGCGTGATCGTCGCGGCGGGCCCGCGGCTCGATCCCACCTGGATGAACGCGGCATCCGGCGCCAGCTCGTCCGCGAACCGCATCACTTCTTCCGGCATCGTCGCCGAAAACAGCATCGTCTGGCGGTGGGCCGTGGCGGGCATCATCTCGGCAATCTTGCGCACGTCAGGCCAGAACCCCATGTCCATCATGCGGTCCGCTTCGTCGAGCACGAACACTTCCACCTTGCTGAAGTCGCCCACCTTGCTGCGCATGTGGTCGAGCAGCCGGCCCGGTGTGGCAACAACGATGTCGACGCCGGCCTTGAGGGCGCGCTCCTGCGGGCCCATCGGCACGCCGCCGTAGACCGGCACGCTGGCGACGGGCGCGTGATACGCAAACCCCTGGATCTCGTCGTCGATCTGCGTGGCGAGTTCGCGGGTCGGCGCCAGGATCAGCGCGCGCGTGGTCGTGTGGGAATCCTTGTGGCCGGCGGCCATGAGCTTCACGAGAATCGGCAGCAGATAGGCCGCCGTCTTGCCCGTGCCGGTCTCGGCGCACCCGATCACCCCGCGGCCCGTCAGGGCGTAGGGAAGCACCGCGCTTTGAATCGGCGTGGTCTGCACGTACCCGCGCTGCGCGAGGGCGTCGAGCACGGCCGGTTCGGTGATGAGGGACGTAAAAGGAACGGGGGCAGGGTCAAAGGGCTCGGAGGTGCGGCTGGTGGCCCCTGCTCGTGGTCGTGCGGTCGGTCGGCCGCCCGGACGCGCGCCGCCGCCTCCCCCTCCGCCGCTTCGCCGGCGCCGCCGTGGTTGTGGAGCGTCTGGATGTGTCGTCAAATCTCGTGTGCGACTTAGCGAGCGCGGAAGGTGATGATGCCTCGAACGGGGTCATACGGCGACACGCCCACCGTGACCCGGTCGCCCGGGACGACCTTAATGCGGAAGCGGCGCATGCGGCCGCTCAACTGGGCCAGTACTTCGTGGCCGGAATCCACCTGCACGCGATACAGGCCGCCGCTGTGCACGGCGACCACGGTGCCCTGAACATCAATCAGATCGTCCTTGCTCAAATTCGCAGTCCTTTCAAGCTCACAAGTATAGCCCAGGACCCCAGGACCCCAGGACCTCAGGACTCCAGGACCCAACTACTTGATGGAGATACCGGCCGAGAAGAGCACGACGCGCGCGCGCTCGCGAGCCGCGGTCGCGAGGGTGGCATTGGCGGGTTTGGTCAGGTAAAACCGCAGATCCACAGTGAAGGCGACGTGGTCCCAGTTGAACCAGCGGGCGCCTCCACCAAAGTTGATGGTCGACGCGCTGGCGCCGTCGGGTTCCGCCTCATCGAGGTAGGACTCGAACGTGAGGGGACCCGTGCCGGCGGTCACGTAACTCCAGCCGGCGCCGCGCCCGAAGTTGAGGGAGAGCTGCGCGGAAACGCTGTTCAGCCGCCGGTGGACCACCGGCCCGGCCGGCGTGCCCGTGGCGTCCTTCTTCTGGCTCGAGCCGGAACCCCGCAGCAGCTCGCCGCCCAGGCCGATCTTCCAGAACCCGCGGCGCACGGGATACACATGCGCGCCAACGACCAGCGTGCGGGCGCGCCCGGGCAGGTCTCTTGTCGCCACGCCAAGGCCCGTAGCGGTCAGTTCGTCCAACCCCAGCGATGGATATCCTCCACGCGCGTCCACCACCAGCCACGGAAGCGGCTTTTCAGGCACGGGCACAATGACCGGCGGCGCGGGTTGCTGGGTTGGTGTCTGCGCCGCCATGACGGAGGTGAAGGCCGGACAGAGGGCGAACGCCGCCACACAAATAAGGACGGGGGCCCACCGGGCCGGGTGCGAGGGCGCAGGCGACATGTGGCAAGGGTACCGCAAGTCTGTACAGTAGGGGGTCTATGTCCCCTCAGGCAGTCCTCATCGCGGTCGTCTGGAGCGCCGTCGTCCTGTTCGGCATCGTGCTGCTGTGGCAACGGAGGGGCCGGACGCGCGGCGGCGGCCGGCGGCTGCGGTCCGGCCCGGGCCCGGGGGCGATGGGCGCGGTCTACGGGATGTTGCAGGAAGACAAACGCAAGGCCATCGAGATCGTGGTCGAAGGGCGCGCGGCGGAGACGGATCCGGAGCACGCCGACGGCACGCCCACGGCCGGGCGCGGTCCCGGCGGGGCGACGTCCTGATGGCGCAGACGTCCACGATCTACAACTTCGACATCGACCTGGCGGATTCCGATCGGGGTGTTTACGAGCACCTGGAGCTGCGCGTGGCGCGCCACCCTTCCGAGTCGGAGGAGTACCTGATCACGCGCCTCCTGGCGTACTGCCTGGAGTACACCGAGGGGATCGCGTTTTCGAAGGGCATCTCCGATCCCGACGAGCCGGCGATCGCGGTGCGTGATTTGACCGGGGCGATGCGCGTGTGGATTGAAATCGGCGCACCCGATGCCGCGCGGGTGCACAAGGCGGGCAAGGCGGCCGGCCGCGTGGCGGTCTACACGCACAAGGATCCCACGCAGATGTTGAAGCTGTGGGCCAATGAACGCATTCACCGGATCGAGGACCTGGAGCTCTATCGCATCGATCGCGCGCTGCTCGACGCGATGGTGGCGGCTCTCGACCGCCGCATGGCGTTTTCGATGTCGGTCAACGACCGCGACCTCTACATTGCGATGGGTGACCAGGCGATCGAGGGGCGGGTCGCGCGGGTAAACACGTAGGGCGGACCTTCAGGTCCGGAGCGCCGCCAGCAATCGGGTAAGCAGCTCGAGCGCCTCGTCGAGGGTCGTGACCTCGCCGTCCAGCTGTTGTTCGTACACCTGCTTCAGGAGCGCGCCCACAGCGGGTCCCGGCGGCACGCCGCGCGCCAGCACATGACGCCCCAGCAGGAAGGGGGCCGGCGCCCGGTGCTCCACGCCGAGGGCGCGCGCGCGTTCAAGGAACCAGTCCATCG
Organism: Acidobacteriota bacterium; assembly: GCA_024653875.1. Taxonomy (GTDB): domain Bacteria; phylum Acidobacteriota; class Vicinamibacteria; order Vicinamibacterales; family SCN-69-37; genus SYFT01. Next base: position 533 of record JANLHE010000525.1, on the reverse strand, counting down.
CCGCGCAGTCGAACGTGCCGAGCCGGCCATGACAGTCCGACGTCGCAAACCGCGCCAGCAACTCCGGATTCACCTTCAGCGCCAGGCGCCGGAACGCGCCGTCACTCACCGGCGTCGGCGACTTGAAGAACATCGTGGGCTTCAGGTGATGCGCGACAAGGCCGAGCACCGCCGCGCGGACGTCGTAGCCGCCGATCGTATGGATGTTCAGGCGATCGAGGAACGCCGCGGCCGGCGCCACGCCGGCTTCTTCGTGGCCCTTGGAGCGAATGCGCCCGTCCTCGAACGAAGTGGTCGCGGGTTTGCCCATGTCGTGGCACAACGCGCCAAGCATCATCACGACGGCGCGCGGATGATCCAGATCGCCGATGCGCGTGCGCGCCTGGTCCGCCACCATCAGCGTGTGGATCCAGACGTCGCCTTCGGGGTGCCATTCGTATTCCTGTTCGCAGCCCACGAGCGCGAGCAGCTCGGGCCAGAGCTGCCGCACCACGCCCAGTTCCAGCGCCAGCGCGAGACCCACGGATGGCCGG
>JANLHE010000524.1 GCA_024653875.1 Acidobacteriota bacterium | reverse complement strand
CTAAGGGCCTATCGGTGACCGACCAGGCACGATCCACCCGGCGCTGCTCACGTCTACCCTCCCGGCCCCGCGCGCGGTATCCTGACGCCCTATGCGACGACTGCTGCTCTGTGGCCTGCTCGGGACGACCTCGCTCGTGGCCACGGGTCAGGCCGGCCAATCCCAGTCGGCGCCTGAAGACGGTTGGTCCGGTACGGCAACGGTCCGTCGCCACGGATCAGGTCCGGTAGGTCCTGCGGGCCAGGGCTTTCACGAAGAGGAAATCACCTTCACGTTCCGTCCCGATGGCACCGCCTCCTACAGCGCGCACTATGAGTGGCGCGTGGCCGTGCCGCAGTACGCGCCGCTGCGGGCGTGGGGCCGGGAGTCCGGCGAGACGACGTGGAGTCTGGGATATGTCGAGATCCCCAGTGACGGGATCGCACGCGCCGCGTGTGTCGCCGTGCTGGGCGCCGCGCAGTGCCGTGGCGGCTGGGAAATTGGCGCGGGTGGTGTCATGGTGCCAGGCACCTATGACAGCACGTCGGTCGCGCAGGTGCTGGCGGACTGGTTCGTCAACGCGCTGCAGGCGTCCGAACTGCGGCAGGCGATGCCGCCCGTGCTCGAGTCGGACGGCCACACGGTTGAGGGGTTTGGCGACATGGTCAACGCCGGAGCGACCACCCGCACGTTGTCGGGCGGAGACACACGCACGATTCAGCCGCACGCGATGCAGAACTTCGTACCCCTCACCGAGCAGATCACCTGGAGCCTGACGAAGGGACGCGTGGACCCGGAGCCGCGCGTCACGATCTATGGTCCGCCGTGTGGCTGCCTGGACGCGGACGATCCGTCCGGGACGACCCTGGTGTTCACCGCCGGCGCCACGCGTCGTGGCGGTCAGTTCTCGGAGTTCGTGGTGACGCCGGCCGGCACCGCGCCTGATGTGCTGGCGAACGATCCGGGCGAAACCGCACGGCTTGAGCTCAGCGCAACCAAAGACACTGGCCCCGTCACGCTGAATATCCGGTACGAGTTGAATGGGCGGCGGTATGAAGCGATGCCGTTTCGCGTGGAGTTCTGCGCGATGAAGGATATCGAGCTGGACGACAACCAGACCGATCTCGCCTTTGACAGCAGCCGCAATGAACTCATCGTCAAGGCGCGCCAGGAGGCCTGGTATGACGGACAGGAATCGGCCTCCCGGGTGCGGTGGGAGATTGACAAGATCGGCGCGCCCACGACGCTTCGCAGCGACCCGTCGTCGGCGCAGGGGGAGCGCATCACGTTCACGTATACCACCTTGCCGGAGAAGAACTCCGACTTCGGTCCGAAGGTGCTGACTGCCGCCGTGAAGGAGGGGCAATGCGCCTGCACGCGCACCAAGACCGTTCGCGCGTTCTTTGAGGCCGACGGTACGGGGAATCCCGATGGCACCGTGCCCAACTGGTATTACTACTGGAAGCAGAGCGGCGCGGTGCCAGACGAGGCGCGACGGGTGTCAATGGAGTTTCGCAGCTTCATTCCCATGGATCCCTTGAGTCCGACCGACGGCACCGTGGCCGCGCGATGGGACGGCGCCACCGAACAACTGCTCATCGGCAGC
>JANLHE010000523.1 GCA_024653875.1 Acidobacteriota bacterium | reverse complement strand
GGCAGTTCGGCCTGGATCGTGGCCGCGGTGGCCTGCTGCCGGCGATGCAGGACGTCCATGATCTGGCGTTCGCGCCGTGAAAGCGAGTGCGACAAGGGGCGTGTCATACGCTGAAGGCAAGAACTTAGCACTATGCTAATAATTTAGCAAGCCCCGCAATGTAGCCTAGAGAATATGACCGTCCTGTTCCTCTGCACCGGCAACTCGTGCCGATCGATTCTCGCGGAAGCCACCTTCAACCACCTCGCCCCGCCGGGCTGGCGCGCGATGAGCGCCGGCAGCCGGCCGGTGGGCGTGGTGCATCCGCGGGCGTTGGCGCTGCTCCGGCGCGAAGGCATCTCGACCGAAGGATTGTCGAGCAAGTCATGGGACGACCTGGCGGTCACGCCGGACCTGGTCGTCACGGTGTGCGGCAACGCGGCGAACGAGACGTGCCCGGCGTACCTGGGACCGGTGCAGCGCGCCCACTGGGGCGTGGAGGATCCCGCGAAGGTCACCGGAACCGACGCGGAGATCGCCGCGGCCTTTCAGACGGCGTTCGATCTCCTGCGTACGCGGATTGAGGCGTTCATCAACACCCAGGAAGCTTGAACGCGCCGATGCGCGTGGAGTAGTTGGTGGCGCCCGCCTTGTAGTAGTCGCCCACATACCAGATCGTGCAGTCGTCCGACGGATCGATGGCCGTCTGGGAGTAGTCCTCCCACCGCATCGTGTTCGTCTGCGCGGCCTCCCCGTCAACCAGGACGGTCTCCCGCAGCGTGAGCTGCCCCAGCGGATCCCCCACGCGCCGGCCCGCGAAGCGCTGCCCCGCGAACACAGACGGGCCGCCAAACGAATATCCGATCCCGATGTTGCCCAGCTTGTCGATCGCGGGACTGGCCATCCAGCGGTAATTGCCGTTTGGCGCGTACGTGCCCTGTTGCTGGAGCCGCAGCGAGCGATCGGGATTCACGCGGAACTCATACCAGCGCACGCCGCCCGCCGCACCCTCGGTATCCACCGAATGCACGGCGACCACCGATTCGAACGACGTCCGGCCCTGGGTGACGCGCCGGTACACCACGCGCGCCATCAGTTTGTCGCCCTGCGCATCCAGGCGGCGCTCGACGCCTGGTTGCGGGACGCAGTTGGTCAGCTGGCCGCCGCACAGATACGTGTAGGGCGCGACGGGAATCTTCTGCACCGGCGACAGCGACGTCTTCGCCGGATCGCTCCAGTCCACCGTGAAGTTCCACACGTACACCCCGTCGTCGTCCACATCGCCCTTCAGTTGCGTCCCGCCCGTCGCCAGCATCATGTTGGGCGCCCGGGCGGGCGGCAGCCGCGTGCCGTCCAGGTCCGCGTTGTTGAGAAAGTTGACATCGCCGATGACCAGACACTGCTCGGATGCCGGCTCTCCCTTGAGCATCTTCGCGCGCTCCACCACGCACGCGTGCTTCTCAATCACGTCGTCGCCGGTGCTGGTGGGCACGTAGTACCCGTCGGGCCACACCGCGGGACGCGGGTAGTCGGGAAAGAGCGGGCGCAGGAACTCGTAGCGGTAGTACTCGCCCGTGGGGTCGTCGGTCGCGCTGATGGCGTAGCAGATCGAGTACGGCCCCGTGGGTTGGGGCGCCTGCGCCGGTGGCTGGCCGGCCGGTGCCGGCGGCGCGAGCTTTGCCGCGCGGCCGGGCTGCCCCGCCACGCCGGGCACGCTGACCTGCGCGGGACCGCCGGGCTTGGGCACCGGCGGCTGATCGGGCCGCGCCTCCGCCCGCCGGAAGATCGGCATGACGAACAACCAGCGGTTCGCCAACTGGTCGTACCGCACCACGACGTCGCCGTTGTTGCGGGCGTCGCACGTGCCCCCAAAGCCGGCGAACAGCGTGTTGGAGTTCGCGGCGCCGTAAAGCACGCGGCCGGTCGTGTCGAACTTCGCGCCCTTCTTGGTGAAGATCGCGAACTTCGAGTTGACCACCTGCACGATGTGGTCGGGCCCGACGGCGAGGCTGTTGTCAGAGGGGTTGCGGCCGGGGGACGGGCCATGCGGGCCGTCGAACCCCACGCCCAGGCCGTCGAAGCTGGCAGCCAGAACGGCCGCCGGTTCGTCGCCGGGCTGGCGTTGTTCGATCTTCGCGCCGCCCTGCTGGGCGGCGGCCGTGATCGCGAGGATTGCCGTCAGCCAGGATCGCATACCTACCGGGGGAACCGGCCCAGGGCCACCAGCAGATCCA
>JANLHE010000517.1 GCA_024653875.1 Acidobacteriota bacterium | reverse complement strand
CCAGACCATGACCAGCACGCCCTCCACCCCTGCCCGCGGACGAGTGATCTTCATCGGCGCCGGCCCCGGCGACCCCGGACTGCTGACCACGCGCGGGTTACGGGTGCTGGCGGACGCGGACGTGGTGGTGTACGACCGCATGGTGGCGCCGCTGCTGCGGCTGGCCCGGCCCGACGCGGAACGGATTGAGGTGGGCGCGCCCGCGGAAGGCGCGATGGCCCAGGACGCCATCGCGATGCTCGTCGCCGACAAGGCGCGGGAAGGCCGGCTCGTGGCGCGGCTCAAGTGGGGCGATCCGTTTCTGTTCGGCAGCGGCGCCAAGGAAGCGTTGTTCCTGCACGAGCAGGGACTGTCGTTCGAGGTGGTGCCGGGCGTGCCGCTGGCGTTCGGCAGCGCGTATGCCGGAGTGCCGCTGTCGTATCCGGGCGGCCACGACGCGCTGACGCTGCTGCGCGGGCACGAGGCCACGCGCGAAGACGCCCCCGACGTGCACTGGCGCGCGCTCGCCTCGCTGGAGGGCACCATCGCGGCGTACGCCACCGGACGTCAGGCCGGCATCATCCTGCGCAAGCTGGTGGCGGCCGGCCGGCCCGCGACCCACGCCGCCGCGTTCATTCACGACGTCACGCTCGCTTCCCAGCGGACGGTGACCGGCACGCTGGCCAGCCTCATCACGCAGCTGGAGGCCGACGGCGCCGACACCGAGTCCGCGCTGCTGGTCGTCGGCGACGTGGCCGCGCTGCGCGCGCACCTGCGGTGGTTTGACGAGCGGCCGCTGTTCGGCCGGCGCATCGTGGTGACGCGATCGGGAGAACGTGCGCGTGACCTCGCCGATCGCCTTGAGGACCTGGGCGCGCGCGCGCTCGAGGCGCCCACGTTCCGCCTCATGCCGGCCGAGGATCCGGAAGCCATCGAACGCGCGGTGGCGTCCGTGCGGCAGTTCCAGTGGGTGGTGTGCGAGTCCGCCAACGCCGCGCATCGCTTCATGAAGGCCGTGCTGGCCGGCGGACGCGATCTGCGCGCGCTTGGCGGCGTCAAGGTGGCCGCCGTCGGCCCGTCCACCGCGGATCAGCTGCGCGCGGTGGGCCTCATGCCCGACGTCGTCGTCCCCGAGAGCGGCGCGGAGGCCACGTGCGAGGCCCTCGCTGCGTACGGAGCGATCGAGGGCGCACGGGTGCTGGTGATTCGTCCGGACCACGGGCGCTCCGAACACGCCCGCGAGGGCCTGGCCGCGGAACTGCGGCGCCGCGGCGCCGACGCGCAGGACCTGGTGGCCTATCGCACCGCGCCCGAAGCCCCGGAATCGGGCGCGGCGCAGGAGCTGTACCGCCAGTTGCTTGAAGGACGCATCGACGCGGTCACCTTCACGACGCCGGCGGCCGTCCAGCGCTTCGTCGACCTCATCGGCCGCGACCAGGCCGCCGACCTCCTCAACACCACCGTGGTCGCCACCATCGGCCCCGTCACCGCCGCCGCCGCGCAGGCACTGGGCGTCACCGCACCGGTCGTCGCCGACACCTACACGGTGGACGGATTGATTGACGCGCTGGTGAAACGTCTGAAATGAGCAGCGGAGACGCCTGGACGGCGGCCAGCACCAAAAAAATCGGCAGGAACATCCGATCGATTGTAATGCGATAGGATGCCTGCAGCCATGCGACGTCTTCCCTTCTGGACCCTGATCGTGGCCACGCTCCTGCTGGCCGCGCGGCCGGCGGGCTTCACACAGACCGCGTCGCCCGCCCGATCGCCCCGCAACGCGTCGTACCAGTTGCTGGCGACACTCGACCCGGACACGCGCACCATCACCGGGTCGGGCCGCATCCTCTGGCGCAACATCACCACGGCGCCCGCGCGCGACCTGCGATTCCATCTCTACTGGAACGCGTGGCGCGACGCGAACTCCACCTGGATGCGCGAGCGGCGCCTGGGCCGCCCGTCGTCACCGTCCGGGCCGGCCGGCCCGCCCGCGGACGACCTGGCCTCCATCGACGTCGTCTCGCTTGTCGCGCGCGGCCGCGACCTGCTCGCGCGCGCGTCGTTTGTCGCGCCCGACGACGGGAACGCGGAGGACGGGACGGTGTTGTCCGTTCCGCTGGAGACGCCGGTGCAGCCCGGCGAGACGATTGACATCGACCTCACCTGGACCGCGCGCGTGCCGCGCACGTTCTCCCGCACCGGACGCCTGGGCCAGTACTACTTCGTCGCGCAGTGGTTCCCGAAGCTGGGCGTGTTTCAGGACTCCGGCGAGTGGAACGCGCACCAGTTCCACGCGGCGACCGAGTTCTTCTCGGACTTCGGCACCTACGACGTCGCGCTGACGGTCCCGCGCGGCTGGGTCGTCGGCGCCACGGGCGTCGCCTCGCCGGTGATGCCCATGGGCGACACGCAGCAGACGCACCACTTCACGGCCGACGACGTGCACGACTTCGCGTGGACCACGAGTCCGGATTTCGTGGAGCGCGTTGCACAGTTCGAACACCCGGGCCTGCCGTCCGTCACCATGCGATTGTTACTGCAGCCGGAACACGTGGCGCAGGCCGAACGGCACTTCACGGCGACGAGGGCCGCGCTGCGGTATTACGGCGAGTGGTTCGGCGCGTATCCGTACCCGCACATCACGATTGTCGATCCGGTGACACCGGTGAATCCCGGCGTGCAGGGCGGGTCCACCGGCGGGATGGAATACCCGATGCTGTTCACCGCGGGCACGCGCAACTGGGCGCCGAAGGACGGCACCCAGCCCGAGTCGGTCACGATCCACGAAGCCGGCCACCAGTTCTTCTACGGCATCGTCGCCACCAATGAGTTTGAACACGCGTGGATGGACGAGGGATTCAACACATTCGCCACGGCGAGAGTGATGCAGGAGGCCATGCCGGGGCGCTTCGGCCGCATGGAGCGGTACTTCGGCGGCTTCGTGCCGTGGGTCTTCATGGACGCGCCGTGGACGCGCGCGCTCGACGGCAACCGCCTGGACGCTTATCGTCCTGTGGCGACCGCGGATGTGCAGTCCACGCCGACGTGGCAGTACTGGCCGGGCACGGCCAGCCAGACCTCCTACAACAAGACCGCCTTGTGGCTGGCCACGCTGGAGCGCTACGTCGGCTGGGACACCACGCAGCGCATTCTCTCCACGCATTTTGCCCGCGGGGCCTTCCGGCATCCCACCCCCGAGGAGTTTTTTGCAATCGCCAACGAAGTGTCGGGCGCCGACCTGACGTGGTTCTTCGACGCCACCGTTCGCAGCAGCGCCGCGTTTGACTACGCGGTGGCGCGGGTCATCAATACGGCTGCGGGCGACGGGTTCGAATCGATTGTCGTCGTCCGCCGGGTCGAGGACGGCGTGTTTCCGGTGACGATCAAACGCACGTACGCGGACGGGTCGTCGGACACGGCGGCGTGGGATGGCAAGGCACGCTGGCAGGCCTTCCCCACTCGCCAGGCCTCGCGTCTGGTGCGCGTGGAAGTAGACCCCGACCGCGTGCTGCTGCTCGACGTGAACTTCACCAACAACTCGTGGACCGCCACCCCGCAGGCCGCCGCCGCCGCGCACAAATGGTCCATGCGCTGGATCGGCTGGTTGCAGGAAGTGATGCTGACGTATGCCTTCTTCTCCTAAGGCCACGATCCTGGGAGCGTTCCTGGAAGGGTGGCGGCGCGTGCTTCGCGCGCCGGCGCTAACCTTGAGCGTGCTGGCGGCCATGTTCGTGCTGGCCCTGCCGCTCGGCTTGGCGCTGCGCGGCATGCTGGCCGATCACCTCGGCACCAGCGTGGCCGCCGAACGCGCGACCTGGGAGTGGGACGCCGGGTGGGCGGGCGAATTTGCCGCGCAGGCGCAGGGCCTGGGGCGGACATTCACCCATGAAATCCTCGGGTTCGGCGGCACGGTCTCCATCCTCAGCGACGTCGCCGACGGCACGCCGCTGCCGCCAACCGTCCGGGCGGCCGTGGCGGCCTCGGTGCTGCTGTGGCTCTTCCTCTCGGGCGGCATCCTTGACCGTTTCGCGCGCGGCCGTCCGATTCGCACGGCGGCCTTCTTTGCCGCGTGCGGGGTGTACTTCCTGCGGTTCCTGCGACTCGGGGTCTTGGTCGGCGCGGCCTATTGGGCCATCTTCGCGTGGTTGCACCCGTTCCTCTTCGGCACGCTGTGGAACCGGTGGACGCGCGATCTCACGTCCGAGCGCGAGGCGTTCGAACTGCGCATCGTCTTGTATCTGGTGCTCGCCGCCGCGCTGGCGCTGGTCAATCTCATCGCCGATTACGCCAAGGTGCGGGCGGTGGTGGAAGACCGGCGCAGCATGATCGGCGCGCTGGGCGCGTCGATGCGATTCCTGCGCCGGCGCCCCTTCCGCGCCTTCGGCCTGTATCTGCTCAGCGCGCTGGCCGCCGTGGTGGTGCTCCGCCTGTGGTTCACCGCCGCCCCATCGGCGTCCGCATCCGTTGGCGTGGCGTTCCTGCTCACCCAGGTCTATCTGCTGCTGCGCGTGTGGTCGAAGCTTGCGTGGATGGCCGGCGAGGTCGTTTTCTTCCAGGGTGAGTTGGCACACGCGACGTACACCGCGGCCCCCGAGCCCGTGTGGCCAGATTCGCCCGCCGTGGAAGCGCTCGGGAACCTGACTAGATCAACAGGAGACATGAAAACCAATTTGTGATTTGTGATTGGTGATTGATTATTTGAAGTACGGAGGGCACGGGCTTCAGCCCGGGGCGTGCGGCACGGGCTGAAGCCCGTGCCCTCCGTCTGCAGAGAACATGCCTCGTGTGAGTTGTACAATCTGAAACATGACTTCTGATCGGGCGGGCGCGCTGACACAGTGGTTGCGTGATCGGGCACAAGCGGCCGGAGCGCACGGGTTCGTGTTCGGACTCAGTGGCGGCATCGACTCGGCCGTCGTCGCCCGGCTGTGCCAGATGGCCACCCCCAACCGCGTGCTGGGCGTGGTCATGCCCTGTTACAGTCACGCCCAGGATGAAGCGGACGCTCGGCTCCTCGCGAACACGTTCGGCATCCCCACCGCGCGCGTGGACCTGGCGGGCACGTTCGACGCCGTGACCGGACAGCTGCACGCCGCCGTCAAGGGGCTGCCGCAGTCGGTGCACGTGGCCGACATCAAGCAGCAGATGCCGGAGGCGAACATCAAGCCGCGGCTGCGGATGACCTCGCTGTACTTCATCGCCAACTCGCTGAACTACCTGGTGGCCGGCACCGGCAACCGTAGCGAGATCGCGCTGGGGTATTACACCAAGTACGGCGACGGCGGCTGCGACGTGCTGCCCATCGGCGCCCTGCTCAAGAGCGAGGTGCGCGCGCTGGCACGCGAGCTCGGCGTGCCCGCGCCCATCGTCGACAAGGCCCCGTCGGCGGGTTTGTGGATCGGCCAGACGGACGAAGCCGAGATGGGCTTCTCGTACGACACGCTGGAAACCTACCTGACCAGGGGCGCCGGCGCGGTGCCGGCCGCCACCGCCGCGCGCATCGAACAGTTGCGCCGCGTCTCCGACCACAAGCGCGCCCTGCCGCCCATTGGG
>JANLHE010000515.1 GCA_024653875.1 Acidobacteriota bacterium | reverse complement strand
TCGAGATTCTCAACGAAGCGCGGACGCCGCCGTTTCCCATCAACGAGGACGTGGCGGTCTCCGAGGAAACGCGCATGCGGTATCGGTATCTCGACCTGCGGCGCCCGGCGCTGCAGCAGAACCTGATCCTGCGGCACAAGGTCACGATCGCGGCGCGGCGGTACTTCGACCAGGAGGGCTTCCTTGAAATCGAAACTCCGATCCTGACGCGGTCCACGCCCGAGGGCGCGCGCGACTACCTCGTGCCCAGCCGCGTGCACCGGGGCGAGTTCTTTGCGCTGCCGCAATCGCCGCAGATCTTCAAGCAGATCCTGATGATCGCCGGCATGGACCGGTACTTCCAGGTGTGCCGCTGCTTCCGCGACGAGGACCTGCGCGCCGATCGCCAGCCCGAGTTCACGCAAATCGACGTCGAAGTCTCCTTCGCCACCGAAGAAGTGATCTACGGCGTGGTGGAAGGCGCGATTCGCGAGATGTGGGCCGCCGCCGGCCACACCGCGGCGCTGCCGTTCCCGCGCATCTCGTACGCCGATGCGATGCGCCTCTACGGATCGGACAAGCCGGACCTGCGGCCCGGGATGCCGATCGTCGATCTGCTGCCGGCGCTGGGTGCGTCGCTGCCGGAGTTTCTCGCCGGGATCCCCGAAGCCGACCGCGCCGTTCGCGGGATCGTGGTGAAGGGCGGCGGCCGCTACTCGCGCAAGGAACTGGATGACCTCGTGGCCGAAGCGCTTCGGACGACGTCAGGGCGGCTGGCGTGGGCGCGCATGACGCCAGAGGGGCTGAAGAGCTCCGCGGCAAAGGCGTACGGCGAGGCGATGCTTGAGCAGTGCCTGAAGGCGGCCGGCGCCGGTGACGGCGACTTGCTGCTCTTCATGGGCGGGCAGGCGAGCGCCGTGCCGACCGCGTTGGGCACGGTGCGCCTGATGATTGCGCGCAAGGAAGGCCTGCTCGATCCCACCGACTTCCGGTTTGTCTGGGTCACGGGCTTTCCGCTCTTCGAGTGGAACCCCGATGAGAAGCGCTGGGACTCCATGCACCACCCCTTCACCTCGCCGATGCCCGACGACGTGCCGTTCCTGGATACGGATCCGGGCCGCGTGCGCGCGCGGGCGTACGACCTGGCGCTCAACGGATCGGAGATCGCGGGCGGCAGCATCAGAATCCATCGCCCGGAGGTGCAGCGGCACGCGTTCCGCCTGCTCGGCATCAGCGATGAACAGGCGAACGCGCGGTTCGGATTCTTCCTGGAGGCGCTGGAGTACGGCACCCCGCCCCACGGCGGCATCGCCTTCGGCCTTGACCGCATCGTCGCGCTCCTGTGCGGCGAGTCGTCGATTCGGGAAGTGATGGCGTTTCCGAAGACGGCGCAGGCGGTGGATCTGATGTCGGGCGCGCCGTCCACCGTGGAGGATCGGCAGTTGCGTGAGCTGCATATCCAGGCCATCGCGCGGTCCGGCGCCAAGGCGGACTGACACGCATGCGTCTGGGTATTGATCTCGGCGGCACGAAGATCGCCGCGGTGGTGTTGAACGACGCGGGCCGGGAAGTGTGGCGCGCGCGCGTCGCGACGCCACGGGGAGACTACGACGGCACGATCGAAGAGATCGCGGCCGTGGTGGCCGAAGCCGAGGAGGCCGTCGCCGGGCCGTGCTCGGTTGGCCTGGGGATCCCCGGCGCGGTGTCCCGCCTGACCGGTCTCATCAAGAATGCGAATTCGACGTGGCTGATCGGCCGGCCGTTTCAGGCCGACCTCGAGGCGCGTCTGTCGCGCCCGGTGCGGCTGGCCAACGACGCCAACTGCCTGGTGGTGTCGGAAGCGAGTGATGGCGCCGGCACCGGCGCGCGCGTGGTGTTCGGCGTCATTCTCGGGACCGGCGCGGGCGGCGGCCTGTGGGTCAACGGCGCCCTGGTGGAAGGCCTCAATGCCATCGGCGGCGAGTGGGGACATAACCCGTTGCCGTGGCCGGATCCGTCGGAGTTGCCGGGGCAGCCGTGTTACTGCGGCCGGTCGGGCTGCATCGAGACCTGGGTGTCGGGTCCCGGGCTCGCGCGCGACTACGCAAACACCGGAGGCGAGGCCTTGTCCGGCGAACTGATCGTGGCGCGCGCCGGCGCGGGCGAACCGCTGGCTGAAGACGCGCTGGCGCGGTGGGAAGGCCGGCTGGCCCGGTCCCTGGCCACGATCATCAACGTCGTGGACCCCGACGTGATCGTGGTCGGTGGCGGACTGTCGCGGATTACCCGGCTGTACGCGCACGTGCCGCGGTTGTGGCAGGGCTGGGTGTTCTCGGATGCCGTCGCGACGCGATTGGTGCCCGCCCGCCACGG
>JANLHE010000511.1 GCA_024653875.1 Acidobacteriota bacterium | reverse complement strand
TAGCCCACTGTGTTCAAGGGCCCTTTAATTGTATCGCATGAATCGTACCAGTCCCTGCGGTTGCAGGGGTGCGCATGCGGTATCGTGTAACCCGCGTGGCCCCTGCCGTGATCGCGAAGATTGTGCGCGCACTCGTCATTTCTGCGCTCGGCGCCGTGCTGGGTGCGCTCGCAGTGCTTCTGGGGTACGCCTGGAACCCGGCCCTGGTCCTTGAAATGGACCGGCCGGTGTCCGCTGCGGCCACCGGATTCTACGGCGAGGAACGGGTGGAGCGCGAAACCTTCGCGTGGACTGGCAAGGCTGCCACCCTGACGCTGCCAGGGCTCGATCGACGGGTCGCGTGGACCTGCGTGGTCCGACTGAGGGGTGCGCGGGCTGACGTCTCGACCCTGCCGGAAGTCATCCTGGCCATTGACGGCGTCGTTGGCACCAGACATCAGACGTCCAACGACTTCGCCGGCGTCCGGCTGGATCTGCCCCCGGCGGACCGGCCCGGCGCCATCGTGACCCTGGCGGTTTCCAACACATTCATCCCGCCAGGCGATCCACGGACCCTCGGGGTGATCGTGGACCGGTGGACCTGCACGCCGGTCAGCGCGGGGTGGGTGCAGGCGCCCCGCCGGATCGTGGGCGCCGCCGCCATGGCCGGTGCGGTCTTCGGGTTGGCGATGGTCGCTGTCGGCGCCTCAACGTGGGCCGCCATCGGACTCCTGGCCGCCATGACGGCGCTGATGGCCATCCCACTGTCGTGGGATTTGGGTCCGTTCGGCCACTACCCCGGAGTGGCATGGCGGCTGGCGCTGGGCCTGGCGGTGGCGCTCGCGGCCGTGGCGGCGGGCACGCGCTGGCGGCTCGGCCGCCCGCTGTCCGGCCCGGCGCGCTTTGTCCTGTGCTTCACGGCAATCGCGCTGTTCCTGAAACTGCTCGTCCTGCTGCACCCGTCCAAACTCATCATCGATGCCGTCTTTCACGCGCACCGCGTGCAGTGGATCCTCGACGGCCGCTGGTTCTTCACCCAGCCCATGCCAAGCGGCGTCCGCTTCCCGTACGCCATTGGCCTGTACGTCTTTGCCGCGCCGTGGACGCTCATCACCGATGACTTTGTGACGCTGCTGCGTCTCATCGTGACGATGGCCGAGGCGGCGGGCGGCATACTGCTCTATGCGCTGATCCGGCGCTTCTGGGATGACCGTCCGGCAGGAGCGGTGGCCGCCGTGTTGTTCACGCTGGTGCCGCGCACGTTCGAAATCGTCGGCAACGCGAACATGACCAACGCGTTCGGGCAATCGGTGGCGTTCGCCGTGCTCGGCGCGGCCACGGTCTGGACGCTGCGGTGGGGGCAGTGGAAATCCTGGACAGGCTTCATGCTGCTGACCGCGGGCGCGCTGCTCTGCCACATCTCGACGTTCACGCTGCTCGGCGCGATTCTCCTGAGTCTCGTCGTGGCGTACCGGCTCTTTGGTGGGCGGGATCTCCGGAGCCCGGCCCTGTCGATCCTCACGGCACTTGGCGCGGCCGCGATGCTGGCGGTGGTCGTGTACTACGGCCACTTCGGCGATGCGTACCGGAGCGCCGCTCGCGTGCAGGCGGCGG
>JANLHE010000510.1 GCA_024653875.1 Acidobacteriota bacterium | reverse complement strand
CAGCCCCAGCCGCGTCATGACCTTGTCGAACAGCCGGAACGTGCCGCCGTACGTGTTGTCGGTGACGATGGCGTGATCCCCGGCGGAGAGCTTGGTGACGATGGCGTGCACCGCCGACATGCCGGAGGCAAACGCAAACGCGGCGCGTCCACCTTCGATGGCCGCGAGGTTGGCCTCAAGGGCCGACCGTGTCGGGTTCTGCGTGCGGGCGTATTCGTAGCCCTTGTGCTTGCCCAGGGCCTCCTGCACGTAGGTCGAGGTCTGATAGATGGGGGTGATGATGGCGCCGGTGGTGGGATCGGGTTGTTGACCCGCGTGCAGACACACCGTGGCGAATCGCGCGTGCTTCGGCAACTTCATAGAGAGTCACGATAGTCTGTTATTATCCAACTTTCAATTTCCGGATGGCCTCAGACGCAGCCCCGCGAGTGATGCCGGCCCCCCCGCCGGCGCCGTTTTCTCCCTTCCGCACCCTTCCCGGCCGCTTGCTCGTGCTGGCCGGCGCGTCGATCGCCCTCGTGTGGCTCCTGTCGCTGGTCACGACGATTCCGCCGGTGATCGAGACGTTCCGGAAAGTCGCCTCGCTGGCCCTGCGCGTGTCGGTGATCTGGCTGGCGGTGATGGTGCTGGTCCGCTACCGCCGGCAGTTCCTGTGGCGCGTGCGCCGCAAGCTGATCCTCTCGTACGTGTTTCTCGGATTCGTGCCGGTCGTGCTGATGCTGGTGTTTGTCTCGGTGGCGGCCTTCATCCTGCACGTCAATACCGCGGCGTACCTCTTCCACGATGGGATCGAGAACCTGGTGGACGATGTCCATCAGGTGGCCCTCGGCGCGGCCAGCGAGATCGGTGAGCTCCCGGTGCAGTCGCAGGTCGTGATCGCGGGGCAGTACAGGACCCTGGTCACGAAGTTCCGCAACCTGTCGCTCGCCGTGGTTCCGATTGCCGCGGGGTCGACTGCGCCTCTGGCCACCGCCGGCGCCTGGCGGCACATGGACCCGCCAGCCGACGTGCCGGCGTGGGTGCGCGAGCGGGACTTCAAGGGGGTGCTCGCGATGGCCCTGCCAGGCGCGACGCTGGAGGGCGACCGGTTGCTCGTCCGCGCGTCGGTTCCGCTCGCCGGCGGAACGCACGTCGTGATCGTCGATCTGCCCGTTGACACCGAGACCAGCGCCGACCTCGACAACCGCACCGGCGCGCGGATGCGCGACGTGAAGGTCACCGAGCAGGCGGGCGCGAATCCGGGAACGATCGCGAGGCCGCTCGAGGGACGCGCGCCGGTGGTGCCGGACGCCGACGAGGACGACAGCGTGGTGTCGGGGTTCTCGCTCTTCCGGCGCACCGTCATGTTCATGGACTTCACGGACTGGCGCACCGGGAGCACCGGGCGCGTCTCGGTGAGCCTGGACGCGCCGCTGGGCCGGCTGCTGGACCGCATGTCCTCTGCCGATGGCAGCCAGCTGACCGCCTTCACCCAGCGTGACGTGTTACTGGTGACGGCCGTGCTCGCGGTCCTCCTCCTGATCGTGCAGGGTGTCGCCCTGTTCTTCGGCGCGGGCCTCGGGCGCCAGATCACGTCGGCCATCCATGAGCTGTTCACGGGCACCGAGCGGGTCCAGCAGGGCGACTTCACCCACCGCATCACCATCGAGTCGCGGGACCAGCTCGGCGAACTCGCCGACTCCTTCAATCGCATGGGCGCCAGCATCGAACACCTGCTCCACGTGCAGCGCGAAAAGCAGCGGCTGGACGACGAGCTGCGGATTGCCCGGGACATCCAGCAGTCCCTGCTGCCGGAGAAGCCGCCCGAGTTTGCCGGGCTCACGATCGCCGACTTGTGCGTGCCCGCGCGCGAGGTGGGCGG
>JANLHE010000505.1 GCA_024653875.1 Acidobacteriota bacterium | reverse complement strand
GGGGGACTCCTGGTGCCATCGGAAGAGCCGGAGGCGCTGGCCGACGCGCTCCACACGCTGCTGCGTGACCGGCATCGCGCGGCCGTGCTCGGAGAGGCGGGCGCCGCCGGCGTGCGGGCGCACTACACGATGGACCACATGGCCACGGCGGCCGAGCGGGTCTACACGGAGGTCATTGCGTCGTGCTGATTGCGTCCCATCTTTCAAAGCACTACGACACGGCCCGCGGACCGGTGCCGATCCTCGACGACGTGTCGTTCGAAGTGAAGCGCGGTGAAGCGGTCGCCATCATGGGACCGTCCGGGTGCGGCAAGAGCACCCTGCTGTACATGCTCGGCGCGCTCGAACGGCCGTCCGGTGGCACGGTGTCGCTGGATGGTGTGGCGCCGTTTGACCTGAACGACGCCGGGCAGTCGGCGTTTCGCAACACACATGTCGGCTTCGTGTTCCAGGACCACCTGTTGCTGCCGCAGCTCTCGGCCCTGGACAACGTGCTGGCGCCCACGCTCGTGAGCCGGGACGCCACCACGCCCCGGTCGCGGCTGGAACGGGCGCGCGCGCTGTTGAACGCCGTCGGGCTTGGCAGCCGCGCGGAGCACCGGCCCGGAGAGCTCTCGGGCGGCGAGCGGCAGCGTGTGGCGATTGCACGCGCGCTGATTCAGCAGCCGTCGCTGCTCTTGTGTGACGAACCGACGGGCAATCTCGACCGCGCCTCGGCCGGCGCCGTGGCCGACCTGCTGGTCTCGATTCAGCAACAGCATCCCATGATGCTGGTGGTGGTCACGCACAGCCCGGCGCTGGCGGCGCGGTTCGCACGCCGGTACGAGCTGTCCGATCGCGCTTTGGTTTCGGCATGACCCTGTTCCGGCTTGCGCTGGCGAGCCTGTGGCACTTTCGCCGGACACACCTTGCCGTTGTCGGCGGGGTGGCAGCCGCGGTGGCCGTGCTGGCGGGGTCGCTGCTTGTCGGCGCGTCGGTGCGCCAGAGCCTGGCCGGACTGGTCACCGCCCGCCTGGGTCGCGCCGGCCTGGTTGTCGCCGCGGCGAACCCCTTTGCCGACTCCCTGGGCACGCGCTTGCGCGACCGCTCGGCGCTGGCCTCCCGCATCGCCGGTGCGGTACCGCTGTTTGCGCTTGAAGGCGTGGTCACGCACCAGCCGTCCGGCCGTCGCGCGGGCAACGTCAGCGTGTACGGCGTTGATGCGCGCTTCTTTGCGTTTCATGGCGTCACCGCCGCCCCGCCGTCGGGCGCCAACGTCTGGCTCAGCCCCGATCTCGCCGCGGAACTTGGAGCGGCGAACGACGAGGCGGTGGTGCTGCGGGTGGCGCGGCCGACGGACATCCCGCTCGACTCCCTGCATGGCAAGAAGGACGACGTGGGCCGGGCGATGCGGCTGCGGGTGGAAGGCACCCTCGCGCCGGACCTGATGGGCGAGTTCTCGCTCTCACCCAGCCAGGGTCCCGTGCGTGCCATCTTCGTGGATTTGGCGCGCCTGCAGCGGGATCTGGACCAGCCCGGACGCGTGAATGCGCTGTTGGTTTCCACTGGTGACCGCTCGCCAGGCATCAACGCCGCCGCGCTTGTGTCGGCACTCGACGAGGTGCTCGAGGCCGGCGATCTCGGTCTGAACGTGAGCGTGATTTCCCCGGCGTCCCTGCTGGTGGAAACGTCGAGCGGTCTGCTGAGTGATGATGTCGCAGCCGCCGTGACAAGGGCGTCCGGGGCCGCCGCGGATTCGGTCACGCCGGTGTTGAGCTGGCTGGCGAACCGCATGACGGCGGGCGGGAAGAGCACGCCGTATTCGCTCGTGGCGGGCATCGGTCCCGCGGCTGCCGGCGACGCCGATCTGGCCAGGCTGCTGGGCGCCGGCGTCCATGGGGACGTGCCGGCCATCGTGCTGAATGACTGGACGGCGCGCGATCTCGCGGTCCACGTGGGCGACCCGCTCGAGATGGAGTACTACCGGTGGATCGACGAAGGGCGGCTGGTGACAGAACGCGCGTCGTTCAGGGTGACCGGCATCGTGCCCATCCGCGGCCTCGCGGCCGACCGCCGGCTCTCGCCGCCCTATCCCGGCATCACGGACAGCGAGAGCGTGGCGGACTGGAACCCGCCCTTCCCGATCGACCTGACGCAGGTGCGCCCGGTGGATGAGGACTACTGGGACCGGTACTCGACCAC
>JANLHE010000504.1 GCA_024653875.1 Acidobacteriota bacterium | reverse complement strand
GCCACGGTCGACAGGCCGAGTCCGGTCCCCTTCCCGACGCCCTTCGTCGTGAAGAATGGTTCAAAAAGGTGCGCCTGGGTGTCCGGGCTCATCCCGATGCCTGTGTCGGTGATGCTCAGTCGCACATACGTCCCGGCGGCAATGGTGTCCTCATCGAGAACCGAGGACTCCAGGGCCACCGACGCTGTCCGAATGGTGACCCTCCCGCCGCCGGGCATCGCATCGCGCGCGTTGACGACAAGGTTCATGACCACCTGTTCGAGCTGGCCGCGGTCGGCCAGCACCAGAGGGAGCGCAGGTGCCAGCGCCAATGTGATCGTGATGTCCTCACCGATCAAACGGCCGAGCATTCCGGACATGTCGGTGACCAGGGCGTTCACGTCAAGCGGAACGGCACTCAACGCCTGTTGCCGGCTGAAGGCGAGCAGTTGTTTGGTGAGCCCCGAGGCGCGGCGGGCGGCCTGTGTGATCTCCTGGAGGTCTCTCTGGTGGTGCCGAGACAGTGACGCATCGGCAGTGATGAGTTCGCTGAACCCGAGGATGACCGTCAGCAGGTTGTTGAAATCGTGGGCGACGCCAGCCGCCAGTTGGCCGATGGCGTCCATCTTGTTCGCCTGGCGAAATTGGGCCTCGAGGGTCCGCCCGGCCTCTTCAAGCTCGGTGTACTTCTGCTGGAGCTGCTGCTCGAGCTTCAGGCGTTCGTCGTCGACCTGTTTGCGCGCGGTGTTGTCGGTGCCGATCAGCAGATAACCAATGATGGCATCCTGATCATCACGCAACGCCGTGACCGAGACCACGGCCGGAATCCGACCGCCCCCTTTGCGGATATAGGTCAGTTCGTAGATGTCTTCGATTCCGCGCGCCGCCTTGAACGCCAGCGCTTCAAACCCGGGGGCAATCGGTCTCCCAAGTTCGAGGCTGAGCGTGCGCGCGCGCGCGACAAGTTCCTGCGGATCGGACATCTCGGCCGGCGTGATGGTATTGACCACTTCGGCGGCCGTGTACCCCAGCATGCGTTCGGCGCCGACGTTGAAGAGCTGGATGACCCCCTTGGCGTCAGTGGCGATACTGGAGAAATTGACGCTGTTGAAGATGGCGTGCTGCAGGCGCTCCGACTTGACCAGTGCCGCCGCCACCCTCGCCCGCTCCTGGTGTTCCCTGGTGAGCGCACGCACGGTGGCCCACGCGATAAACGCGAGGGCCGCCATGTTCGCCACGGCCACCAGGACCGCGCCGAACGCGGACGTGTACAGGGCGTTCCGCTCTCCCCAGAGTCCGAGCCAGCCAAAGGCCGGCGGAACAAGGAAGGCCACCGGCAGCAGGCGGCGGACCAGGACGCCGACGGCGCCCCGGTCGGTGACGAAGGCCATCAGTCCGGACGCCGGGCGCGCGAACAATATGGACAGGCACAACACGACGGTGGTCAACGCGGTGGTGAGCGCCATCGACGAGAAGTGGGGGAGACCGTAGAAGCCGGACTCACCGAAGGCGTGCCCCAGCACGCCTGACAACGCGATCGCGCCGGCGCCGAGCGTGAGGATCTGGCATGGGCCTGGGCCCCGGATCGTCGTCTGGTTGAGGAGCGAGAGGCCGAGGCCGATGAGCACAAACATCAGCGCCGTATTGGGCGCCATCCGGCCGGGGCTGGCGGTGCCGGGCGCCCCTTCGATCTCGGTGAAGAGCAGTTGGTCAATCCCGAGGTCCCAGCCGGACAGGTCCTGGCTGAGCGTAGCCAGTCCGATGAGTGCAACCAGGACCGCGCCCGCCAGCGCCAGGCGATTCCCATGCCGGCCTGTCCGAGGCGACAGCGTCAGCCAGAGCGATGCGCCCGCCAGCAGGAATCCGACGGCGGTGTTGGCCTTCACCACGAGGGCGCCTTGCCCCAGGCTCTTCAGCGGAGTGACGTCGAGCATCCACCCGAGGAGCACAACGCAGCCGACGAGGGCGACCGCAACGCTCCCGCCCTGCGATGCTGACCTGAAGCGCGCACCCAGACGGTCATTCGGCTTGATTGTGTGGACAGTACTCGTGGGCACCAGACACTCCGACTGCGCGGCTC
>JANLHE010000501.1 GCA_024653875.1 Acidobacteriota bacterium | reverse complement strand
GGGCAACCTGACCACGGACGCCACGTTTTCCCTGAATATCGCGCGCCCCAAATGACGATGTCCCGACTCCTTCGCAGCGCGGCGGTCGTCGCCGCCCTTTGTCTCGCGGGCGCGGCGTGCAGCAGCACGACGGCGCCGTCCGAGGCCAACAGCGGGATCACGCCACTGGTCTTCACGACGCAGACCTATGCCGGGACCCTGCAGGTCGACGGCCGCGGGTTCTACGCAATCCTCGTGTCGCAGGCCGGGCCGGTGAGCTTGACGCTGGCCGCGGTGCAGGCGCCTGGGGGCGCCGCGCTGACCACGCCTGTGGGCATCGGCCTCGGCATTCCGGCCGGGACCGGCTGCACGCGATTCGTGTCACAGACCACGGCGCCAGGACTGGCCGCCCAATTGACCACCACCGTGAACCCGGGGACCTACTGCGCGGCGGTGTTCGACGCGGGGAACCTCACGGGTGCCGTAAACTTTGCCATGCGGATCAGGTACCCCTGACCCGCGAGAGTGAGCCTGAGACTGCCATGAGATCCGCATCTGTTCTGAAAACCGTCCTGGCCGCCGTGGTGCTGGCCTCGTCGCTGACCCTCGCCGGCTGCGACGACGATGCGCCCACCACGCCGACCGAGACGCCGACGACGACCACCATCACGTTTGCCAGCAACCTGGCCGTGGGCGGCGCCTCCACGCGATCCTTTGCGGTCACCCGCACCGGCACGGTCAGCGTGACCCTGGTGAACGCCGGCAACTCCACCACCCTCAAGGTGGGGCTGGGCGTGGGCATTCCGCTCGGCGACGGTTCCGGGTGTGTGTTGAGCCGCTCGGTGGAAACCGTGGCCGGCACGACCGCGCAACTCGAGCTGACGGTCGATACCGGCACGTACTGCGTGCAGATTTACGACCCCGGCACCCTGACCGCGGTGGTGCCGTTCTCGATTTCGCTGGTGTATCCGTCCTGAGCGCTGGCCTAAGCGCTGGCTGAGATCCCCACGTCGGGGTACGACAGCCGCAGCGGCGCGAGATAGCGCCGGTGCAACGCCTGCGCGGTCCGGGCCGCCTCGGGCCGGGTGGCAAAGACCTCGCTCGACAGGCACGTGTCGCCGCTGAAGAGATCCACGGCAAACTCGCCCTCGGCCTCGGCAATCCCGCAGTAGGTTCGCGCGCGGCCGCCGCCAATAGACCACATTTCCGTCCAGGAATCTGCCATGGTGTCCCCCTGGGCGACACACTACCGCTGCCAGTAAACCCAGACCATCCTGTTAATACGGGATGCCCCCTACCCGGAAGAGGGGATACCCTGTGGGCGTCATGCGTTTCAGGACGTGGCCGGTGGCCGCGCTCGGCTTGGTCGGGCTGTTGGGCCTTATCGTGCTGTTCGGGGTGACGACCTCCCGGAAGGCCGATGAGATCTACACGCGCCTGGACGCCCTGAACACCCACCATCGCGAGGTGGAGTCGGTGCTCCGCCGGCTCAGATCCGACGTGCACCTGTCCGGCATCTTCATCCGCGACTACCTCCTCGATACCGAACGGGCCCGGGACCCGGAGTACTTGCAGCAGTTGGAGCAGTTTCGCGAGTCCAGCCACTCGGCCCTGGTGGATCTGGACGCGTTGCTACCCGAGGGAAGCGCCGAGCGCGGCCGCACCGTGTCCTTGCGGGACAATCTCGAGGCGTACTGGCAGGCCTTCGAACCGCTGTTCTACTGGACGCCCAGCGACAAGCTGACCCAAAGCGCCGCGTTCGTTCGCCGCGAGGTGCTGCCGCGACGGCAGGCGGCGCTGGCGTTGGCCCGCGAGATCGAGGAGCTGAACAACGAGAATCTCGTGTCGGAACGTCAGGAAGTCACCCGCCAGTACGCCGCGTACCGAGCGGAGATGCAGACCCTGCTCTGGCAGAGCCTGCTGCTCGGGGTGCTGGTGGCGGCGGTGGCGGTCAATCGCCTGCGCGTGCTGGAGCGCCGCTCGGAGGAGCAGCGGGTGGAGGCCGAGGCGGCCGAGGGCCGGATGCGCACGCTCTCGCAGCAGATCGTGGCGACGCAGGAAGAAGAGCGCAAACACCTCTCGCGTGAACTCCATGACCACGTGGGTCAGATGCTGACGGGGCTGCGCATGGAGCTGGGCCGCATCGATCGGTTGGGCACGCCCGGGAACGCCCGCGTGGCCCAGGCGCTGGCGGAGGGCCGCGCGCTGGTGGACGACATCATGCGCACGGTGCGCGATCTGGCGTTGGGGCTGCGCCCGTCCATGCTGGACGACTTCGGGTTGCAGCCGGCGCTGGAGTGGCACGTGCGTGACTTCTCGCGGCGGTCCAACATGTCGGCCACGTTGACGGCGACGGGCCAGTTCGACACGCTGCCGGACCAGTACCGGACCTGCATCTACCGGTCCGTGCAGGAGGCGCTGACCAATTGCGCCAGGCATTCAGGCGCGTCCCGCGTGGGCGTGGAGATGCACGCGGACGCGCAGGGGCTGACGGTCACGGTGAAGGACAACGGCGTCGGCATCGCGTCCGACCGTCGCGCGCCCGGGCTCGGCCTGCGCGGCATGGAAGAACGCGTGAAGGAACTGGCCGGCACCTTGACGATTGACACCGGATTCGGCGCGGGGACCACGGTTCGGTTGTGGCTGCCGGCACCGGGCACGCCGGGGGAGGTGCTCGATGCGCGTCGTGCTGGCTGATGACCACGCCATTGTCCGTCGGGGGCTGCGGAGCCTGATCGAAGCCGAGCCGGGCCTCACCGTGGTGGCCGAAGCCGGCGATGGCCTTGAAGCGGTGCGGTTGTGCCAGGAGCACCAGCCCGATGTCGTCGTCCTGGACATCGCCATGCCGCTGCTGAACGGCATCGACGTGGCGGCGCGGCTGCAGAAGGGCGAGCGCCGCCCGCGGGTCGTGATTCTCAGCATGCACACCGACGAGTCGTACATCCTGCGCGCGTTGGCGGCGGGCGCCCAGGCGTACTTGCTGAAGGACGCGACCGACGAGGAACTCATTCCCGCCTTGCGCACCGTGATGGCGGGGAAGCCGTTTTTCAGCGCCGCCGTGGCCGCCGTCCTGGTGGAGGACTACGTGCACCACCTGCGGGCCCGCGGCCTGACGGACTCGTTCCACCTGCTGACGGCGCGTGAACGCGAAGTGCTGCAACTGCTGGCCGAGGGCCGATCGAACAAGGAGGTGGCCTCGTTGCTGGACGTGGGTCTGTCCACCGTGGAAACCCACCGCGCCAACCTGATGCAGAAGCTCAATCTGCACAACACCGCCGAAATCGTGCTGTATGCCGTGCGCAAGGGCATGATTCGGTAAGGCGAACAAAGGATGGCCCCTACACACGCTTGGCGGCTTGAAGATTGACGAGTGTGCCCAAAACGGGCATGATAGTGCCCATATTGGGTATGATTACTGCCTCACGCCGATCAGCAGGAGAAAGCTTAGCCGACGCTTTGCTGACCAAGACCCAGCAGCGCGTCCTCGGTGCGCTTTTTGGCCAGCCAGACCGCAGCTTCTATGCCTCGGAGCTGATTCGGGACGCCGGCACGGGTTCCGGAGCTGCCCAACGTGAACTGGCGAAGTTGGAGGGAAGCGGCTTGATAGTGGCGCGACGGATTGGCCACCAGAAGTACTACCAGGCCAACGCGGCATCGCCTCTGTATTCGGAAGTGCGGAGTATCGTGCTGAAAACCGTCGGCCTCGCGGAGCCACTGCGCGACGCACTGAAACCCCTGTCATCGGCCATTCGCGCGGCCTTCGTGTACGGTTCCGTAGCCAAGGCGACCGACCAGGCGGCAAGCGACATCGACCTGATGATCATCAGCGACAGCCTTGCGTACGGCGACGTCTTCGGGGCACTCGAGGGGGTCACGCGCACCGTGGGGCGGAAGGTCAACCCAACCGTGTACACAGCCCGCGAATTTTCGAAGCGCGTGCGAACGGAAAACGCATTCCTGACTCGGGTGCTCGCGCAGCCTAAACTCTGGGTGATTGGATCAGAAGATGACCTCCCCGTCCCCGCTTGAGCGCCTCGCAGGTCCGGGGAACGTCCTGGCGAAAGAGCCTCCGGACGCGAAAGAGTTTGAAGGCTTGGTGCGCTCGGGCCACGCTCGCTTAACGGACGCGGAAAACGCTGCGAACTCGCTCGACAGCAGGTTCGATCTTGCCTACAGCGCTGCTCACGCATTCTGCCTCGCGGCACTTCGTCATCACGGGTTCCGGCCATCGAAGCGGTACATCGTTTTTCAGGTGCTGCCGGACACTCTTGGCCTGGGTCCGGAGGTCTGGCGAGTTCTGTCGAAGTGCCACGATATGCGGAATCGGAGCGAGTACGAAGGCGTCCTCGATGTTGAAGACCGGCTGGTCTCCGACCTGATCGGCGCCTGCCGCAGGGTCGCGGCGAAGGTAACCGGTCTGCCGCCAATTCCGGACGAGTCGAAGTAAGCGCAAGATGGCGCTACATGAGCGCTTCGAGCGCTTCATAAATCGTTGACAAAAGCGGGCGCCGCCCGTAGGCTGCCGGGCAGCGTGGCGCAACCCAGGGGCGGGCTTGCTGAGCAGCATCGGCTGCGAATACGTCCGTCGGCGACGGCGGTGATTCCCGCATTGAACGA
>JANLHE010000500.1 GCA_024653875.1 Acidobacteriota bacterium | reverse complement strand
GCGTGGGCGACCGGTGCGCCGCCGGCCGACCTGACGACGCCGGTGAGGGTGGCAGACGGGGGTTGCGCCGCAGCGGGCAGGGCGCAGACAGCCGAAACGAACAACGCAACAAGAAAGCTGACAACAGACTGCGTACTCACGAGAACTCCAAGCCGCGACCCGGCGAGGATCGCAAATGAGATACCACGGTGCCACGGCCCCCGTCGGCGACCTCCTGGTCGAGCCCAGGCGCGCGCGCCTCCGCGCCAGGGAGGCGCCGCACGACGCGATTCCACCAGAGCACGAGGCCGGTGCCCGCCAGGCCGGCCATCACCAGCCCGGCCACGAACCACAGGGTCTGACTGACGCGGCCCGCGAAGTGCCCGCCGTGCAGCGGGCCGATCCAGCGGACGATCCGGTCGCCCAGCGGGCGATCGGCGTGGCGCTCGAGCCCGACCACACGGGCTTCGACGGGATGCAGAAGGACGGCGTCCCTGTGCGCCGCGATATCGTGCCCGCCCCGCGTCATCTGTGCGCGGACGGCCTGCCGCGGATCGCCTGGCAGTTGCAACGCGAAGACCCGCTGCCCGGGCACCGCGGCGGCAGCGGCGGCAATCAGGCGATCGGCGGACGCGCGTGGACGATTCGCCGCCTCCTCGAATCGCAGGGGTGCCGATGGCGCCGGGACGGGGGTCACCAGGGCGACCGCCGAGCGGAACACCGCCGGCCACGTGAAGTAGACGCCCGAGACAGCGATGACGAACGTGATCGGCAGGAACCAGATTCCCATCGCCCCGTGCAGATCCCACAGCAGGCGAGGCCAGCGCGCGCGCCACGCCACTGTCAGGCCACGGCGCCAGCGCGCGCGGCCTTGCCACCAGATCACGATGCCCGTCAGGCAGAGCACCGCGACGGCGATGCCCCCGACGCCATTGGCCACCCGCCCGCTCCGTCCGGTGAGCAGGTTGTTGTGCAGGTCCTCGATAAACCGCCACGTGCTGTTCTGCCGCGTGACCAGACCGGTCACGACGCCCGTGACGGGGTTCACCTCGGCGACGACGTACTGACCATTGCCAACAAGGACGCCGTGGTACGGGAGCCCGTCCTCGACGGGCGGCTGCAACGACGCGAGCCGCGCGGGCGGCATCGCGCCGGACATGACATCGAGCGCCTCAAGCGCCTCGAGCGCCTCGAGCGCGGCCTGGGCGGAGACCGGCGCCTCCCCCGCCTCGATGCGCGCGCGCGGCGTGGCGGTGGCGAGCGCGGTGAGCTCCTGCCGGAACATCATCGCCGATCCGGTCAAGCACGACACGATGACGTACAGCGCCGCCACGACGCCGGCCCACACGTGAACCTGGTGGAACCACCAGCGCGCCCTCGACGCGCGAGGCGCGTCGCGGAACGAAGCCGTGCGAGGCGCGTCGCGGAACGACGCCGCGCTCGGCATGCTCAGAACTTCACCTGCACGCCGATGGCCGCCACCAGCCCGGGATCGATCTGCGTGCCGGGGTTGAGCGTCGCGCGCCCATCGGGAGAGAACGTGGTTCGGTCGTACCCGCGCTTGCGGTCGTTCAGCAGGTTCTCCAGGCGACCAACGAGCGACCAGCGTTCGCCGGCGCGCCATTCCGCGGCGGCGTTGACCTGTCCGTAGCCACCGAAGCGTGTCACGAGGATGTCGTCCCCCACGAGGGCCTCCGACACGCCGCCGTCGTTGTAGGTGCCGAAGACGGAGAGCGCCAGGCGTTCGTGGAGATCGAACGCCGCGCCCGCGCCGGACACCCAGTTCGGGAGCGGCGAGAAGCGCAGATCCACGTTGGTCGCCGCCGGGTTCGTGCTCGAGTCGCGCGTCGACCGCAGCCACGTGAGGGAGGCGAACGGGCGCACGAAGCCAAGCCGCCACTCCGTCCACACCTCGACGCCGCGCGTGCGAGCGTCGTCGTAGAACGGGACGCCCGACCCACTGTTGCCGAAGTTGAAGAGGTCGTCCTCGTGGGTCAGGTAGGTGGAGACACGCACCGTTCCCGTCCGGTCGCCCATCCTGACCGGCTGCTCGATGCCGATCTCGGCCGTCTCTGTGGACGAAGGCACCAGGCCGTTCGCCGGCTCACGGGCAATGAAGTTGCCGCCGCCCCACCAGAGGTAGAACGCCTTGTTCAGCTTGTAGCCAGTGGACCACGAGCCGTAAATCTTCGTCTCGGCACCTGGTACGGTGACCGCCGCGCCGGCCTCGTACAGCAGGCGGGCGTCGGTCCGGAAACCGTTGTCGACGTTGGCGAGGCGAAGCCCGCCGGTCAACGTGAGGCGCCGGCCGATCGTCACGGCATTGCGCCAGTACAGCGCCTGTTCGCCGAACTCAAACCGGATCGGCTTCGTCGTCACATCCTCGAAGCGGTCCCATGTCAGGTCGAGGCCCGCCGAGGACGAGTAGGCGACGCGCTCGCCGAGACGCCCCTGCCAGTCGGCGTTGGCGAAGACGTGGGTCGCCCGCTGCGGCCGGTTGCGGCGCGAGACGTCAATCGTCGCGCCCGCGGCAGCGTCCTCGACGCGGTTTTCCCGGAACCAGTTCTGCGTGACCCCGACGCCCACGACGAAGTTGTCCTGAGGACGCCAGTCGTAGCGTGTCGCCAGGAAGTGGTTGGCCTTGTCAGTGTGATAGTCGTGCCGCACGGCGGCAGCCCCGGAGCCCGTCACCTGGGCGTACTCGTGCCGCTCACCGCCGCCGACGTAGAAGAGCTCCCAGCGTCCGCGCGGAGACGTGCGGACCCCAAGCTTGACCAGTCCCGAGCCGAGTGCGAGGTTCTGAATGGCGCGCGGAAACGTCTCGTAGGCATTGCCGTAGTCCGCGAGCGAGGTCTGCGCTGCCACGTAGTAGTCCACGTTGCCCTGGCCGCCGCCATGGTCGGCCATGAGGATGCCCTCGCCGAGGCTGAGCAGCTCGACGCGGGCATTGGTCTCTGGCACACCGATGGTGCCGCTCTTCAGGCGGTTGCGGACGACGCCACCGGACGCCTGCCCGTAGGAGACGCCGAGTCCACCCGTCGACACGCCGATGGAGCGCAGCGCGATCGACGGGATGATCGACGAAAAGCTCGCCGTGTAGCCCCCGTCCTCAGCCGAGACGGGCGTGATGTTGATGGCCGGATACTCGTCCACCGTTTCCACCACGCCCCAGGCCGCGCCGCCACGAATGTTCGACGGCGTGCCGAACCGGTCGCGTCCCGACCCGCCGCCGTCGATGACGCCGGGCAGAAGGCGGAGGCTCGCGTGGTTGGCCATGGGGTTATAGGAGGCGGCAACCTCACCATCGAGGGACGCGACAGCCTTCGTCTCGTCATAGGCCCGTTCCACGCGCGCGCGCACGGTGTCGGCCGCGCCGCGCACCGTTACAGTCTCTGACAAGCCGGCCAGCTTGAGGCGGATCTGCAACGGGACGGGCGTTTCGGAGGTCAGAGGGACGTCGACCGGCGCGAATCCGCGGGCGGTGACCCGCAGGCGGCCCCTCTTGGGGAGGCCCGCGGTCAGGGAGAACGCGCCGTCAGCGCCCGTCGCGGCCTGGGCCCTTTCGCCCTGCCCATCGCTCAGGACGAGGGCGACACCTGCCACGGGGCGTCCCTGCGGATCGACGATGACTCCGGTGAGCGGCGGGGTCTGGGCCACGGGACCGACGGCGGCCGCTGGCGGACGGTCCTGCCCGGACGACGATCGCGCGCCCAGACCTGCTGAGAGAAGATGGCCGACGAGTAGTGCGACAACAGCGAACGATACACGGCGCATAAAAGGCCTCCTGGCCTATTGCGCCGACACGCGCGGCTCCCTACAATGCGGAAGTCGGGCGCGTCAGGCGCGCGAGCAAATGACACGGTCTGTCCGGACCAAAGCGTTCGATCAGCCCGCCGGTGTCTTCAGCACCGCGCGGGCTTTCTTATTCAGCGCGATCGCGTCCGAGCGAATCGGTCGTGGGGTACCTTAGCAAGCGTATGATTGATATGTCAATCACTTGTGTGGTATACATGCCGCCATGGAAACGTGGAAAGAGTTCGAAGCGAACGAACTGACGCACAGCGCTGCCCACCACCTGCTGGCCATCTACGACGTGGGCCAGAAGTACGGCGGCTGGGCCCGCGTTTCGGATATCGCGCGCGCGCTCAGCATCACGCGCGGCAGTGTGTCGATCAACCTGCGCACGCTGAAGAAGCGCGGCTGGGTCGACACCGACGCCCACCGGCTCGTGAAACTCACGCCCACCGGGCTCCAAGCCGCGAAATCGGTAATGGCCAAACGCGTGATCTTGAAAACATTCCTCTCGGACGTGCTTGGTGTACCCGCAACGCAAGCGGAGATAGACAGTTGCAAGATCGAGCATCTGATCAGCCAGGTCACCGGTGAGCGGCTCGCGCTCTTTCTGCGCTTTCTCACAAGCGAGACGCGAGCAACACGCGATCTGGCTGCGCGTTTTCGCCGTTTCCACGGGGACTGTCCGAAGAGCCGCACGTGCGACGTCTGCAAGGGGCAGTGCCTGATGGATGAACTCAAGCGCGCCATCTGATTTCTCCGGCGATGTGCGCAAATCGTGTTGAGCTCGTGGAGGACCTGAATCGTCTGATGGCGGAGGAAACGGAGGCCTGCCTCCGCTATTTTCAGATGCGATTCCGCCTGCGCGGGAGCGGGCGGGCCGCCGCGGAGAAGTTCTTCGAGGAGGCACTGCGGGAAACCCTGGAACACGCGGATGCCATCGCCCAGCAGATTCGTTCGCTCGGCCACATCCCGCGTCTGCACATCAATCTGTCCCTGGATGGCGGCCCAATCGGTCCCGCCGAGGCGTTGGCCGAGGCGCTGGATGTCGAGCAGCAGGCGTTGGACGCCTACAGAGACTTCCTGCCGCGCGCCGCAGGCCATCCGGTACTCGAGGCGTTTGTCCGGGCACAGATCGCGGTCGAGACAGAGCACGTGCAGGAGATTCTCACGATCGTGTCTGCCGCGGGTCCCTTGAAACTCGTGAAGAGCCCAGGGTCCTAACAGCCCGTGGTGAAAGTCGGCCTGCATTCGCAGGGCGCTGCATCCCGGCTGACAGCGTTGCTCCTCCCTCGAATACACTCGGTATTCTCGGTCGTCGCGCCTTGTCAGCCAGGCGCATCGCCCTGCTCGGTGCCACGGCCGACTTTCACCACGGGCTGCTAGAGCAGTTTTCACTTGGGTGTAGTCGTACGGAGGCCCCGGGCTTCAGCCCGGGGCGTGCGGCACGGGCTAAAGCCCGTGCCCTCCGTCTACAGAGA
>JANLHE010000499.1 GCA_024653875.1 Acidobacteriota bacterium | reverse complement strand
TGGACCATCGTCGAGAGCAAGGAAGGCATCGCGAAGGTGCGCGAGATCGCGGCGGTGAAGGGCATCGGCGTCCTGTGGCCCGGCGCGGGCACCCTTCGTGGCGTGTATTCCACGACCAGCGCCGACGGGCAGCGCGTGGCGGACCCGGTGGCCTGGGAGGCCGCGATTCAGCAGGTGCTGGCGGCGTGCAAGGAATTCAACGTGCCGTGCGGGTATCCCGCGAACGCGAGTGACATCGAGATGCGCATGAAGCAGGGCTTCAGCGTGTTCGTGATGAACTGGGGAGAGGCGGGGTTCGCGGCCGTGGAGACCGGCCGCAAGGCGGCGGGCCGGAGCGGGGCGCAGGAGCGCGCCGTCGATGGCGTGCCCCTCAACGCGGCGGGCGAACCGCAGTACTCGACGTTTTCCCTCTGCGCGATTGACCCCGTGACGGGGCAGTCCGGAGCGGCCGTGACCACACGCGTGCCGTTTGTCGGACGCGCGGTACCGCACGTGCGCGCGGGCGTGGGTGCCGTCTGCACCCAGGCCTCCACGATGGTGGAGTTCGGCAGGCAAGGCCTGGATCTCATCGAGAAGGGCACGGCCCCGGCCGACATCGTCCAGCAATTGCTGGCCAGCGATGAGCGGCGCGAGACCCGTCAGGTGGGCGTCATCGACATGAAGGGCCGGTCCGCTGCGCACACAGGCAAACAGAACGGCGCGTGGGCCGGCAGCCGGCAGGGACTCAACTACACGGTGCAGGCCAATATCATGGTGGGGCCCGAGGTGATCGAGGCCGTGGCCGCCCGGTTTGAATCGACCGAAGGTCTCGGGATGCCGCTGGCCGAGCGCATGATCCTGGCGCTGGAAGCGGGGCAGGCCAAAGGCGGCGACCGGCGCTGGGGCCAGCTGCAGTCGGCGGCGATCAAGATCGCCGACCCGAACAACCCCGGCAGAGGCGGCGACCACATCGCGCTGGCCATCGAAGTGGGTGAGCATCCCACGCCCGTGGCCGAGCTCAAGCGCATCTACATGACCACCGCGCGGCGGCTCGGGTATCGCGAGTTTTCGCGCGTGGAAGGCGCCGACGTGATCGAACTCAAGCGCATGCTGCACGCGCTCGGCTACTGGCGCCCCGCGCTCGCCGCGTTTCCCGACCCGGCGCCAGCGCGCGAGCACGGCGCGTTCGACGAAGAAACCATCGCGGCGGTCGACAAGTTCCGCGCCGACAACGCGATGAACTACCAGGGCAACCCGCCCGGCCTGGTGGACGCACGGCTCGTGGAGGCGCTGCGCGCGGCGTACTTCAAAAAACGCAAGGGCGCCTGACGGCGGCGCGGCGAGACTATTTGGTCGCGCCGTCCTCGCGGTAGAACACCGTCTGCAGTTCCTCGATCAGCCGCTTCATCTCGACGGCGTCGCCCTTGCTGTGCCCGTGGCAGATGACCGGGTTGTGGCCGCCGGTGGTTTCAATGAAGACATCGGAAAACAGGATGTTCGTGTCGATCTTGATCGACGCCACGTGTGAGATGTGGATGGACTCCTCCCGCTTGCCGATCCACTGCGGGGTGTAGTGGGTCACGCTCGAGTCGGTGATGACCACCTGGGTGGGGAAGATGCGGTTGCCCTTGCTGAGCCGGCTCGCACGGAACACATGGGCGCCCGGCATCCGGCGGCCCTTCCAGAGCACGAACCACAGCAGCAGGGCGCCCGCGATCGCGAGGACAATCCCGATCGTCAACAGGGCATTGGGCGCGGTGTCAAAGCCAAGTGAGAAGTCCGCGGGGAGGGTATCCATAGGTAGTGTCCGCGGATAATTGTACGCGGTATGCTTTGGGCATGCCTGACGCGATGCACTCAGGCCCCCGCGCGGCGGTGGGCGGGGCGCTGGTTTTGGCGGCGGCGGTGGCCGGGTGCGGATCGCCAGGGCCAGCGGGCCCGCCGCCCGACCGCATTTACGTCAACGCGAAGGTCTGGACCGGCGACGCCGCGGCAGGTGAGACGCAAGCGATCGCCGTATCCGGCGATCGGATTGTGGCCGTCGGCACCGACGAGGCCGTTGGCGCGCTCGCGGACGCGGGAACGGAGGTGATCGACCTTGAAGGCCGGCGGGTGGTGCCGGGGTTCAACGACGCCCACTGGCACTTGCCGGCGCGGCGCACCGCGGATCTCGTGGATGCCGGCACCGTGCAGGAAGTGCAGCGGCGCCTGCAGGCATTCGCGGCCACGCTTGGTCCGGACGAGTGGGTGACGGGGCGCGGATGGGGGCCATCGGATTTTCCTGGCAACCGGGCACACCGCCGCTACCTCGACGACATCTTTCCGAATCGCCCCGTGCTGTTGACCGACCGCGACGGGCATCAGTCGCTGGCCAACGGCCGCGCGCTGGCGCTGGCGAAGGTCACGCGAGGCACGCCGGAGCCGGTCAACGGCCGGATTGGGCGTGATGCCAACGGCGAACCCTCCGGCCTGCTGCAGGAATCGGCCGCATCCCTGGTGGGGCGGCTGATCCCTCCCTTGACGACGGAGCAGGTGTATCAGGCGCTGCTGGCCGAGATGAACAGGGCGGCGTCGTTCGGGTTGACGTCGCTGCAGGTGGCCAGCGGCGTCGGGGGATCGGGCCTCGAGTATCAGGCGTATCAACGCGCGCTGCGCGAGGGCGCGCTCAAGGTGCGCCTCCGCCTCGGCGTGCCGTTTGTCCGCGAGGTGACGGACGCCCAGTTGGCGGAGTTCGTCGCGTTGCGCGACCAGCATCGCGACGGTCTGCTGGCCTACGGCATTGCGAAAGGCATGCTCGACGGCACGGTGGATGCCCATACGGCGGCGATGCTCGATCCGTATGCCGGCGCCACCGACACCGGATTGCCGATGTGGACGCAGCCGGACCTCGATCGCGTGGTGGCGGCGTATGACAAGGCCGGGCTGCAGGTGGAACTGCACGCGATCGGCGACCGCGCGATCCGCATGGCGCTCGATGCGTATGCGGAGGCCGCCCGGATCAACGGCACCACCGGCCGCCGCCACCGCGTGGAGCACGCGGAGGTGCCCGCCCTGGCCGACCTGCCGCGCTTCAAGGCGCTGGGGGTGATCGCGTCCACCCAGGCGATGTTCGCCAGTCCGGATGTGATTACGCTGGCCAACTACGCCCCCGCGCTGGGACCGGAACGGGCCTCCCGTTCCAATGCGTTCAAATTATTTGACGACGCGGGTGCGGTGCAGGCGTTTGGCAGCGACTACCCGGTCTTCACGATGGAGGTGATGCGCGGCATCCACGCGGCGGTCACGCGCCAGATGCCGGACGGCACGCCGGAGGGCGGCTGGTATCCGGACCATCGCATTTCGGTGGAGGCGGCCGTCCGGCACTTTACGCGGGATGCGGCCTACGCCAGTTTCGACGAGGCCAACAAGGGCACGCTGACCGCCGGAAAGTGGGCGGATTTCGTGGTGTTGTCCGAGGATGTGTTCGCCATCCCCCCCGCCCAACTGGCCGGCGTGCGCGCGTGGCTGACGGTCATGGGCGGCCGTGAAACGTTCCGGGCGCGTCAGTGAGTCGACATAGGAGGGTGAACCATGCGGAGATTGTGGCTATCCGGACTCCTGGGTGCGCTGGCATGTTCAACGGCTACGCCGTATAAGGCTGGGAGTAAGGTCTCGCTTGACAGCTATGCCGAGTGGGTGCGCGCCGGCGT
>JANLHE010000497.1 GCA_024653875.1 Acidobacteriota bacterium | reverse complement strand
TCACGTTGATGGTGCTCGTGGTGGTCAGCCAGTTTCTGGCGATGCCGATTCTCACGTTCCTGCCCACGTTTGCGCGGACGGTACTGGCCTCGGCCGGCGGCACGCCTGAAACCCGGCTGTCGTTCCTCATGGCGTGCCAGGGACTGGGTGCGATCACCGGCGCGCTCCT
This sequence comes from Acidobacteriota bacterium, assembly GCA_024653875.1. GTDB lineage: Bacteria > Acidobacteriota > Vicinamibacteria > Vicinamibacterales > SCN-69-37 > SYFT01. The sequence continues at coordinate 5,788 of JANLHE010000497.1, read as the reverse complement.
CATCGGCACGTTCGGCAACAGGTTCAGTCACATGGGCCGCCTGGTGCTCGGGGTGCAGGTCGTGATGGGCCTCATCATCATGGCGTTCGGCTGGTCCACGACGCCGCTGCTGAGCTACGCGCTGATCTTCGTCGGCGGGATCGCGTTCATGGCCCTTTTCTCGATGAGTTTTTCGATCGTGCAACTGGCCGTGCCCGAAGAACTGCGCGGCCGCGTGGTCAGCATTTATATGGTGGCGCTGCGCGGCGGCGGCCCGATTGGCGCGCTGGTGTCCGGCTACTTCGCGGACATCTACTCCGCGCCGACGGTCATGATGGTGAATGGCGGACTGCTCTCGCTGGTCACGCTGGCCTTCATCCTGTCGGGCAAGGGATCCAGTCTCAAGAGGCTCTGAGTTCGAGATGAGAATGCTTGGGCGACGCGGCGCCGCGCTGGTGGCGGCAGTGCTCCTGATGCCGGCAACGGCCGGCGCGCAGACCTCGCCCACGCGACCGGCGCAGGCACCAGCGGGCGCCGACCAGTGGCACGTCCTGCCGCTCGGGCTCCTCTACGATTCCTACCTCGCCGGCGACAAGGAACCGCGCCTGTCGTGGAGCGTCCTGGAAGAGGGGCCGCGGGGCCGAGTCTGGGAAACCGGCGTCGGGCTTCGCGTGGGGCTGCTTCGTCGTGGCACGTCGGCGGTGGTGGACGCGGAGGGCTGGCAGGTCGACCTTGAAGGCGCCGCCCAACTGCGCCTCACGCCGGAGGATGGCAACGCGCTGGAGTCGGTGGACTTTCGCGGAGGGCTCTGGCTGACGCGGCGTCGCGGGGCGCTCGCTGTCAAGGCCGGCTACTACCACCTGAGCGCGCACCTGGGCGACGAGTTCCTGCTCAAATATCCGGACGTCGTCCGCATCGACTACGTCCGCGATTCCATCGTCGGCGGCGTGATGTACGACCTCACCCCCACTCTGCAGACGTACGCCGAGGCCGGCTACGCGTTCGTGCGCCACGGCGGCGCGGAGCCGATCGAGATCCAAATGGGCGCGCAGTACACCGGAACGCGGTATCCGGGACGCCGCGGGACACCCGTCGCGGCCGTGAACATTCACCTGCGTGAGGAACTGAAGTTCCGGAGCAGCGTCAACGCCATCCTCGCGTGGGGCTGGCACTCGCGGGAGACGGGACACCAGGTCCGCGCCGGCGTCCACGGATTCACGGGCCGATCCATGCAATATTCGAGCTTCAGCCGTTCGGAGCGGCTGATCGGCGTCGGTGTGTGGTTCGATTACTGAGCGCAGTACATATGGTAAAGAAACTCAAACGGAAAGATTACGACGCGCGGATGGAACCCCTTCAGCTGGAGCTGAACAACCTGGCCCGGTGGCTCCGGCTCACGGGACGCCGCATGGTGGTGCTGCTCGAAGGCCGCGACGCGGCGGGCAAGGGCGGTGTCATCTCGGCGATCACCGAACGGCTGAATCCCCGCCAGGCTCACGTCGTGGCGCTTGGCACCCCGTCAGATCGCGAGCGCGCGCAATGGTATTTCCAGCGCTACATCGCGCACCTCCCCGCCGCCGGAGAGCTCGTGCTCTTCGATCGCAGCTGGTACAACCGCGCCGGCGTCGAGACCGTCATGGGATTCTGTACGCCGAAGGAGCACAAGCGCTTCCTCGAGCAGGCTCCGGTCTTCGAGCAGATGCTGGTGGACGATGGCGTGATCCTGTTGAAGTACTGGCTGTCGGTCGATCAGGCGCAGCAGGAGGAACGGTTTGCCGAGCGCGCGGCCGACCCGTTGAAGCGGTGGAAGCTCTCGCCGATCGATCTGAAGGCGCGCCAGTTGTATGCGGAGTACGGCACGGCACGTGATGTGATGTTCAAGGCCACGCACAGCAAGACCGCGCCCTGGTTCGTCGTCGACTTTGCCGATCAGCGGCGCGGCCGGGTCACCCTCATCCGGCATCTGCTCGATCAGGTGCCGGACACGAAGACCCTGTCGGAGCCGATCGATCTGCCACCGCTCAAGGGCAAGCCGGCCCGCGAGAAGTTCACGGGGCCCGTGAAGCCCCTTGCGTACCGCCGGCGCAGGAGCGATCATTCGCAACAATGAGCGCACACACGCCTTCGCAGCCTCCTCGTCGCGGATTCCTCAAGACTCTGGGTGGCCTGGCCGCGGCCGTGACGGCGTGGCCCGCGCTGGCGAGCGCGCAGTCGTCGGTCCCCAGCCGGCGCGCCGGCGCCAAATACATGGGTGACTTCGCCGCGCCCAGGCTCGACAAGGTGCGCGTGGCGATCATCGGCCTCGGCGCGCGCGGGTCCGGGCACGCCCCGCAGCTCGCCGACATCACGGGGACCGAGATTGTCGGCCTCAGCGATTTGTACGAGGACTGGGCCAAACGCTCGGAGGCACGCGTCACGCAGCGTGGACACACCCCCAAGGTCTACTTCGGCGACCCCAACGGCTGGCGGAAGATGCTCGTGGAGACCAAGCCGGACGCGGTGTTCATCGCCACGCCCTGGGAACTGCATGCGCCGATGGCGGTGGCGGCCATGGAGGCTGGCGCGCACGCGTTCGTCGAGATTCCGATCGCGCTCACGCTCGACGAAATGTGGCAGCTGGTGGACACGTCCGAACGGACGGGGCGCCATTGCATGCTGATGGAGAACGTCTGCTACGGGCGCGAAGAGCTGCTCTACCTGAACATGGTGCGGCAAGGCGTGATTGGCGAGCCCCTGCACGCCGAGGCGGCGTACATCCACGACCTGCGCGAACAGATGAAGGAAGTGGAGCGCGGCACCGGTTCCTGGCGCACGTACCATTACGCGCGGCGGAACGGCAACCTGTACCCGTGCCATGGCCTCGGTCCGGTGGCACAGTACATGAGCCTGGTCCGCACCGACGACACCTTCGGACGGATTTCCTCGTTCTCCTCGCCTGGCCGGGGCCGCAACCTCTACGCCAAGGCCAACTTCCCGGCCGATCACAAGTGGAACGCGCTCAACTTCACGGGCGGCGACATGAACACGTCGATCATCAAGACCGTGCAAGGCAAGACGATCATGGTCCAGTGGGATGAAACGTCGCCCCGGCCCTATACGCGCCACAACCTGATCCAGGGCACCAAGGGCACGATCGCCGGTTTTCCGAATCGACTGTCCATCGAAGGCGTCAATCGCGCGCACCAGTGGGCGCAGGGCGAGGAGTTCGCGAAGATCACCGCGCAGTACGAGCACCCGCTGTGGAAGCGCGTGGGCGAACTGGCAAAGACGATGGGCGGCCATGACGGCATGGACTTCCTCATGCTGTTCCGCATCATCGAGTGCCTGCGCGGAGGGACGCCGCTCGATCAGAACGTCTACGAGGGCTGTTCGTGGTCGGCGGTCGCGCCGTTGAGCGAACAGTCGAACCGGGAGGGCGGCGCCGCGCTGGCGTTCCCGGACTTCACCCGCGGCAACTGGAAGACGACGAGGGCGCTCAGCGTCATCCAGTAACCCCATCAGCGTCCCGCCCGGAGGTTTTATGCGTGCAATGAGTCGTGTCGCGGCCGTGGGCCTGTTGTCTGGCGGCATGGCCGCCGCCCTCGCCGCGCAACCGGGCCGGCCGATGACCATCCAGGACCTGCTGCTGGCCATTCGCGTCAGCGATCCGCAGTTGTCGCCCGATGGCCGGACCGTCGCCTTCGTGCGGACGACAACCGACCTTGCCGCCGGCAGGCGGAACGCGGACATCTGGGTCACGCCGGCCACTGGCGACGGCGCGACCGGGGGCAAGGCGCTTCTTGCCGGCGAGAAAACCGAGCACTCGCCACGGTGGTCGCCCGACGGCAAGACGATGGCGTTCATCTCCACGCGTGATGGGGATCCGCAGGTCTATCTCGCGGACGTCGCCGCCGCGGGCGCGACAAACATCCGGCGGATCACCACCGTGTCCGGCGGGGCGCAACCGCCCCTCGTGTTTTCGCCGGACGGCGCGATGGTCGCGTTCGTCGCGGATGTGTATCCCGAGTGCCGGGACGACGCCTGCAACCAGGCACGGCGGGAAGCCGCTGACAAAGATCCCGTGAAGGTGCACGTCCTGACGCGGCTGCTGTTCAGGCACTGGGACGAATGGCGTGAGGGCATCCGCCATCACGTCTTCGTCGCGCCGACGGCCGGATCCGCCGCCGGCGTGGCGCGCGATCTCACGCCTGGTGATTTCGACGCGCCTCCGGGACAACAGGAGGACGCGGCGATCGCGTTCAGTCCCGACAGCCGGTCGGTGGTATTCGTATCCAATCGCGAGGGCAACGATCGAGAGTCGTGGACCACCAACAATGACGTGTGGCAGGTTCCCGTGACGGGAGGCGCCGCGACCAGGCTCACCCCGAACCCCGCCGCCGACGTCGAGCCCACCTTCACGCCCGACGGCCGCTCGCTCATCGTCCGATCCCAGCGCCGGCCCGGTTTCGAAGCGGATCGGTGGTATCTGGACGTCTACGATCTCGCGAGCCGGGCGAAGCGCACTCTCTTTGAGACGCCCGATCTGAGTGTCGGCGAATTCACGCTCTCACCGGACGGCCAGGTCGTCTTCTTCACGGCGTCGAGCGACGGCCTGGACAACCTGTATCGGGTGCCTCTTGCCGGAGGCACGCCGCAACTGGTCGCCAAAGGCGGCGCCATCGGCGGTGTCAGCGCCAGCGCGTCGACACTCGTGTTCTCAAAGTCTTCGATGACGATGCCGGCCGAGATCTACCGGACGCCGATTGCGGGCGGAACGCCCCAGCCAGTGACGCAGTCAAATGGCGACTGGCTCAGGACCACCTCGATGAGCGCGCCCGAAAGCGCGACCGTTCCTGGAGCCGGCGGCACGCCGGTGCAGTACTGGATCGTGAAGCCGCCGAACTTCGATGCGTCGAAGAAGTACCCCATCGTCTTCATGATTCACGGCGGCCCCCAGGGCCACTGGGGCGACGGCTGGTCGTCACGCTGGAATCCCACGCTCTGGGCGGCCCAGGGCTGGGTGGTCGTCGCGCCCAATCCGCGCGGCTCGACCGGGTTCGGGCAAACGTTTGTCGATGAAATCACGCAGGACTGGGGCGGCAAGGCGATGGTCGATTTGAACGCCGTGTTCGACGCGGGCGTCACGCTGCCGTACGTCGACCCGACGCGCCAGGGCATCGCGGGCGCCAGTTACGGCGGCTACGCGGTGAACTGGATCATCGCGCACAGCAACCGGTTCAAGGCGGCGGTCAGCCACGACGGCGTCTTCAACCTCGACTCGATGGGGCTGTCGACCGAGGAGCTGTGGTTCACGGAATGGGAAGCCGGCGGCCCGCCGTGGAGCGCGGCCGCACGTGAGAACGTCGCGAAGTGGTCGCCCCATCTCTGGGTGGAACAGATCAAGACCCCGACCCTGGTCATCACGAACGAGCTGGACTACCGCGTGCCGGTCGATCAGGGGCTGCAACTGTTCACGGCACTTCGGCGCACCGGCGTCCCGAGCCGGGCGCTCGTGTTCCCCGATGAGGGACACTGGGTGCTCAAGCCGCTCAACAGCAAGCGGTGGCATGAAGAAGTGTTCGACTGGCTGGCGCGATACCTGAAGTAATCCAGCGGCCATGTTCGAGGATGGGATTGGCCGGATCGATCCGGCCAATCCCACTCTTTTCGCTTACCTGCTGCCTGCCGGGCTGGCCCCCCCGCCGAACCAGTAGGTCACCTGGAAGCGGATGATGCGCGGCCCCAGCGCCCCGGTCGGGGATTGGAAGGTGGCGATCTGCGTCACCGGCTCTGCGCGATCGTTGGCGTAACGGATGTTCGTCCGCCCCGT
>JANLHE010000496.1 GCA_024653875.1 Acidobacteriota bacterium | reverse complement strand
CTAGCCTGCTTAATTCATCAGGTCTCGTGATCAGTGCTCGTGCCGACTGAAAATGGGATTTCGTGAGTCGGAAGTCGGCCGACGAGGGAGGCGACGCCGCAGGCGCGAGGCGGTGGCGCGCGTGACGCCTCGCCAGAGGCCGCTGGTGCGCAACGGGACCGACACGTCTCCTGTGATGACGCGGTGTACGGCAGGCGTGGCGGACGCGCGGGGCGGTCAGGTGGCGCCGAGGCGGTGGGCGATCAGGGTCCACGTCTCGCGATCGGCATAGGCGGCGGGCAGATGCAGAATAAAGCGGCGGACACGCGCCTGGATCCAGACACCAATCTTGAGCAATCGCTCGCGCAAGGTCCAGACTTGGGCGCGTGCATATGGGGTGGCGGCGGCCTGCCGCCGCAGTTCCTGCAGCAGCACGTAGGCCGTGGCGGTCAGCAGGACGCGCAGTTGATTGGCCCAGAAGGTGGTGCAACTGGTGCGGTCGATCTCCAGGCCATGATGGAGTTCCTTGATGCGATTCTCGACGTCTCCCCGTTGGCAATACACGGTTTCATAGATCCACTGGGGGGACTGGCGCAGGTTCGTGATGACAAAACGCGGATTGTCGCGCGGGGCCTTGCCGTCGATCGCGACCACTTCCGCTTTCATGATCACCCGTCGCTCGTGGGGCCACGATTTCGCGCGATACCAGGTGTCGCCGTACACGTGCGCGGTGGCGTCGGTTGCCGCGACCTCCGCGCGGACGGCCGGCATCAGCGGCGCGACGTGCCGCGTCAGCACGGCGTTCTCGGCCATGGCCACGACATACTCCACGCGCGCCCGCTCCAAGTCGGCGAGCAGATCCGGATGGGCAAAGCCGCCATCGAGCCGCACCCGAATCGTCGTGCCCGGGAACGCTTCGCGCAGGAGCGCCACCAGCCCCTGGATGACGCCGCGCGCGCCGGTCACGGTCGCCGCGTTGCCGGGCCGCAGCAGCGCGGCGCACAGGTATTGCTCCGGCTCGCCGTCGAAGGTGAGAAAGGCCAGCAACGGCAGATAGCACCACGTGTCGTAGTGCCCGTGAAAGCATGACAGCTGCTGCGCCCCGTGCGTCGGGTCATCGGTGACGTCGAGATCGACGGTGATGCGACGCGCCTGTCCCTGGAGCCGCACCCGATGGTGCTCGATCACGGTCGCGGCCAACTCGCGGCCCATGCGGTACAACGCCCGCGGCCCGGGCGTGTGCTCGAAGCGCGACAGCGTCGGCTGCGAGGCCAGGGGCGTCCCGGTGACCGGATGCCGGTCGAGGATCAGCTTCTGGATCGGATCGTCGGCCAGGCGATCCGCGTCGTTGGCGTCGGCGTACCCACACGCGAGGCCGAACACCCGTTGGGCCACCAGATCCGTCAGCGTGTGCGTCACGCGGCTCGGGTCCCGCCGGTCGACCAGGCACCCGGCCACGCGCCGCGTCAGGCCCAGCTGGTCATCGATCGCTTTGAGCAGCACCGCGCCACCGTCGGAACTCGCATGCGGCTGATCAAAGATCGCGTCCACCGGGCGATCGAACAGCGCGGGAAAACGGACAGGGTGTGGTATCGTCGGGTCGTTTGACACAGGCGCCTCCGGTGGACTTCAGACAGCTTCGAACACTGCTGAGTACTCACACGGGGGCGTTTGTGTTTCTCTGAAATTACGCTTCTTGGTGAATAATCCAGGCTA
>JANLHE010000495.1 GCA_024653875.1 Acidobacteriota bacterium | reverse complement strand
CGAGCTGTGGCCGTACGGCATTTCCGGTGACGTGCCCATTGTCCTGTGTCGAATCGGCGAGATCGCCGAGCTGCCAATCGTCCGCCAGCTGCTCCAGGGACATGCGTACTGGCGGATGAAACAGCTGCCGGTGGACCTCGTGGTTCTGAACGAACACACGACGTCCGGCGCGCCAGAACTCCAGGCCGCCCTGGAGGCGCTGGTGCACCGCCAGTCCGAACCTCCACCTGCACCGGAAGCGCCGGGGGCCGTGTTCGTACTCCGAGCCGATCAGGTTGCCGTCGAGGCGCGGGGCCTACTCCAGAGCATCGCCCGTGTCGTGATCCTCGGCCGCCACGGGAGCCTCTTGGAACAGATGATGTCGTCAGAGGAATCGGCGCCCTCCGTCTCGCGATCCATCGGCGGCGCGGCCGCCACCGCCGCGCCGCCGCCTGACCAAGCGCGGCCCGAGCTCGAGTTTTTCAACGGCCTTGGCGGTTTCGCCAACGGCGGACGTGAATACGTGACCATCCTGGGCGAGGGGCAGTGGACGCCCGCGCCGTGGATTAACGTCATCGCCAATCCGGCCTTTGGCTTCCAGACGTCGGTAGAAGGAAGCGGCTTTACCTGGGCGATCAACAGCCAGCAGCACCAGCTCACGCCCTGGTCCAACGACGCCGTCAGCGACCGCCCTGGCGAGGTACTGTACGTGCGCGACGAGGAAGACGGTGCGGTGTGGACGCCGACGGCGCTGCCCATTCGCGAGGATGCGGGTCCCTATGTCGTCAGCCATGGTCAGGGGTACAGCCGGTTCGAGCACGTCTCGCACGGCATCTCGCTCGAGTTGCTGCAATATGTGCCGCCCGACGACCCGATCAAGATTTCGCGGTTGACACTCACGAATCAGTCTGGCCGAGCACGCCGGCTGTCGATCACCGCCTACGTGGAATGGGTACTCGGCGCATCGCGCGCCGCGTCGGCGCCGTACGTCGTGACGGAGATCGATCCCGAGACGCACGCGATGCTCGCGCGCAATCACTGGAGCACCGACTTCAGTGCCCGTGTGGCGTTCGCCGATCTCGGCGGGCGTCAACAGTCCTGGACGGGCGACCGCAGAGAGTTCCTCGGACGGCATGGGACGCTCGAGTACCCCGCCGCCCTTGCCACCGGTGCGCCTCTGACGACTCGAGTCGGTGGCGGGCTCGATCCCTGCGGCGCCCTCCAGACCACGGTAGAGCTCGAGCCGGACGGCTCAACCGAGATCGTGTTCTTTCTGGGCGAGGCGGCAACAAAGGTGGACGCGCTCTCGCTGATCGCGCGCTATCGAACGATCGATCTTGACGGGGTCTTCAGCGCGGCGACGGACGCGTGGCAGGACGTGCTGCACACGGTTCAGGTGACCACGCCCGATCGCGCGATGGACGTGATGCTCAACCGCTGGCTGCTCTACCAGGCGCTGTCCTGTCGTGTCTGGGCGCGCGCCGCGTTCTACCAGGCCAGCGGCGCCTACGGCTTTCGCGATCAGCTCCAGGACGTGATGGCATTGACGGCGACGGCGCCACAGATCACACGCGCCCACCTGCTGCGCGCGGCGGCACGACAGTTCGTCGAAGGCGACGTCCAGCACTGGTGGCTGCCGCCGCTCGGCCAGGGCGTGCGCACCCGGATCACTGACGACCGGCTGTGGCTGCCGTACGCCGTCGCTCAGTACATCGACGTCACAGGAGACGTGGGCGTCCTGGACGAGGTGGTGCCGTTCCTCGAGGGCCCAATCCTCGAAACCGGGCAGCACGAATCAGTCTTTCTGCCAACCATCTCGGGCGAGCAGGGCTCGCTGTTCGAACACTGCGCGCGGGCGCTCGACGTCAGCCTTCCAGTCGGCAGCCACGGGTTGCCGCTGATTGGCACCGGCGATTGGAACGACGGCTTCAACCGCATCGGACCGGACGGCAGGGGCGAGAGCATCTGGCTCGGCTGGTTTCTTTACACCACACTGTCGGCGTTCGCGCCGCTGGCGAATGGCCGCGGTGAGCAGGCGCGTGGCGCATCGTGGCGGCAGTGCGCGGCGGCGCTCGGGCACTCCCTTGAACGTGAGGGCTGGGACGGCGGCTGGTATGTGCGGGCATTCTTCGACGATGGCACACCGCTTGGCACGCACGCGGGCGCCGAGTGTCAAATCGACTCCATCGCGCAATCGTGGGGCGTCATCTCCGGGGCCGCGGAGCCCGGTCGCGCGGCGAGGGCGATGGCGGCGGTGAACGACCGCCTGGTCCGCGTCGACGATAGACTGGTCCTGTTGTTCACGCCGCCGTTTGACGATGCCTCGATTGACGCCGGCTATATCCGCGGCTACCCACCCGGCATCCGCGAGAACGGCGGCCAGTATACCCACGCTGCGCTGTGGTCGGTGATCGCCTTCGCGATGCTTGGTGACGGCGACAAGGCCGGAGAGCTGTTCTCCCTGTTGAATCCGATCCATCACGCCGCCACGCCTGCGGACGTGCATCGGTACAAAGTCGAGCCCTACGTCGTGTGCGCCGACGTCTACGCGGAGCCGGCCCACGTCGGCCGTGGGGGCTGGACCTGGTACACGGGCTCGGGGGCATGGATGTATCGCGCCGGACTCGAGTGGATCCTCGGATTTCGACTGCGGGGAGCCGCGCTCATCATGAACCCCTGCGTGCCGACATCGTGGCCGCGTTTCACCATCGCGTTCAGGTATCTCTCCGCCCACTATGACATCACCGTCGAGAACCCGAACGGCGTCAGCCACGGCGTCTCCCGCATCTCTCTCGACGGAAAGGCGCTGGAGACGAGCGACGGACGGATTCCTCTGGCGGATGATGGTGCGCATCACAGGGTCGAGGTCGTCCTGGGATGACGACGGTCAGCCCCCTTGCCGGTCAGCCGGCTCCGGCATCAATGCTGGTCAACGTCGCGCGACTCGTGACCGCGTACTACGCCGAGCATCCCGACACCTCCGTCGCGGCGGAGCGCGTCGCGTTCGGAACGTCAGGGCACCGGGGCTCGGCGTTGGAGCGTAGTTTCAACGAGCGGCATATCCTGGCCATCACCCAGGCGATTTGCTCGTACCGCCAGACGCACCGGATCGAGGGACCGCTCTTCATGGGAATCGACACCCATGCGCTGTCCGAACCGGCCTTCGTGAGCGCCCTCGAGGTGCTCGCCGGCAACGGCGTCGAGGTGATGATCGACCGCGATCGCGGTTACACGCCGACCCCCGTCATTTCGCACGCCATCCTTCGCTATAACCGCGGCCGCCAGTCCGGCTTGGCGGATGGGATCGTCGTCACCCCCTCGCACAACCCGCCCGACGACGGCGGCTTCAAATACAACCCGCCCACCGGCGGGCCGGCTGACACCGAGATCACGGCCTGGATCGAGCAGACCGCAAATGCGCTCCTGACCGAGGGCCTGCGCGGAGTCCGCCGCATACCCTATGCACGCGCGCGCCGGGCGGCGAGCACGCATTTTCATGACTACGTCACGCCGTATGTGGACGACCTGGCACGCGTGGTCGACATGGCGGCCATCCGCGGCGCCGGCGTGCGCATCGGCGTGGACCCGCTCGGCGGCGCCGGCGTGCACTACTGGGAGCCGATCATCGCGAAGTACGGCATCGCGGTGACCGTGGTGAACGACGCGGTCGATCCGACGTTTCGCTTCATGACCGTGGACTGGGACGGCAAGATCCGGACGGACTGCTCGTCCCCGTACGTGATGGTGCCGCTCGTGGCGATGCGCGATCAGTTCGATGTCGCCTTCGCCAACGACGCCGATCACGATCGCCACGGGATCGTCACACCCTCAGCGGGATTGATGAATCCCAACCACTATCTGGCCGTGGCAATCTCCTACTTGTTCACGCATCGACGCGCGTGGTCGTCCGAGGCAGCGGTCGGCAAGACCGTGGTCAGCAGCAGCATGATCGACCGCGTCACGAAGGGGCTGGGACGCCCCCTTCTCGAGGTCCCGGTGGGCTTCAAGTGGTTCGCGGGCGGGCTCCTCGACGGATCGATCGGCTTCGGCGGCGAGGAGAGCGCAGGCGCGTCGTTCCAGCGTATCGACGGCACGACGTGGACCACGGACAAAGACGGCATCGTGCCGGGCCTGCTCGCGGCGGAGATCACAGCCACGCTTGGTGTCGATCCAGGAGCACGGTACCTGGAACTCACCCGCGAGTTCGGGACGCCGGTGTACGAGCGGATCGACGCGCCCGCGACGGTCGATCAGAAACGGCTGCTGCGGCAGCTCTCCGCCGAGGCGGTCGACGCGAGAGAGCTGGCGGGCGACACCATCCGTTCCATCATCACGACCGCGCCCGGCAACGGGGAATCCATCGGAGGGCTGAAAGTGATCACGGACGAGGGATGGTTCGCCGTGCGTCCGTCCGGCACGGAGGACGTGTACAAGCTCTACGCAGAGAGCTTTCGCGACCGCGCGCATCTCGAGCGGATCCAGACCGAGGCGCAGGCGCTCGTCACCAGACTCTTCGCGCAGGTATCCACATGACACTCGGCTCTAGCCCTCTGTGCCTTCTACCGTTCGATCATCGTCATTCCTACACGATCAGTTTTCGGAAAGGGAAATAGTAATGCA
>JANLHE010000491.1 GCA_024653875.1 Acidobacteriota bacterium | reverse complement strand
AAACAGGTGGGAGCGGTGCCCATCCCGAGCAAGACCAGCGCGGTCCCCATGACCTTCATGCACAAGGGCAGGCAGTACATCGTCTTCGCTACTGGTGGGGGGACGCAGGCTTCATTGGTGGCGCTGCGTTTACCACGACAGTAGAAATGGGGAAATGAGGAAATGGGGAAATTGGGAAATCAGGGAATGGGGGAATGTCATTTCCCCATTTCCCCATTTCCCCATTTACGTCGGCGGGCATACCAGTAGGCCCAGCCAGCGAGCCAGAGCAGAATCGATGCGCGCAGCGCCCCCCTGATGAGTTCAGACTGGGCGAAGGGAAAATCGTGGGCGAGCAGTTCCTGCCCGCGGTCCACCATCCAGTGCCAGGCTTGGTGCGCGACGAGCACCGCAATCACAATCCCGCCGATGCGCTCCGCCACCACGAAGCGGAACAACAGGTGCAGCACCGGCACGATCACCAGCAGCGCCGCGATTTGGCCCAGTTCAACACCGGCGTTGAACGCCAGCAGCGACGTCACGAGGTGGGTGCCTCCGAACTGCAGCGTCTCGCTCAGCGCGAACGAAAATCCAAAGCCGTGCACGAGCCCGAACAGGAACGTCAGCACCCAGCGCCAGCGTCCGCCTGAAGCCCCGACGATGTTCTCGAGCGCCAGCCAGACGATGGAGAGGGCGATGAGAGTTTCAATGAGCGGCGGAAACCACGCGCCCGAAGGCGCCAGGCCGAGCGCGGCGGCCACGAGGGTGATCGAGTGCGCCACCGTGAACGCGGTTGCCAGGAGCACCAGGGGTGTGAATCGGCGCACCGGCACGACGAGGCAGACGAGGAACAGCAGGTGGTCAAGGCCGCCGAGGATGTGCCACAGGCCGGACGCCACGAACCGGCCCGCCGCCTGGTGCCAGCGCGGATCGAGGTGCAGCACGCCGGCGTCACCGGTGTAGGTAAACGCCCGCACGGCGCCCCCGGGCGGAAGGAACCGGACCACGCTCCGCGTGCGCAGGCCCAACCGGGCGAGATCGGTCTCGATGGCAAACGCGGACGTGTCCGCGTGAATCGGCAGTTCCAGCAGGACGTCGAGCCACGCCTGCGTGGCGACCACGTCGGTGGCATCCGGAAGGGGCGCTCCCTGCACGTGGGCCAGGGCGGCGTCCCACGACTCAAACGAACGATCCGCGGGCAGGGACACCTGCACCGCCGTCATGGCCGGGCGCCCGAGGTTCCGGCCGTCCTCGAACACGCGCACGCCGTTCGCGATCCAGAGCTCTGCGGCCACCCGGGCCGCGTCGCGGGCCCTGGGCAGTTCCAGGAATCCGGGTCCCCGCGTGGGCATGATCACGTCCCGCATCGACTCGAGGGGCGCGCGCACGAGCACGCGGACGGACGGCCCGGCCGGCTTGACGTACACCTGCACGGTGACATCGGCCGGGATGTCGTGGGCACCGATCGGGTGAGGGCGTGCGGCGACGAGGAGCGCCACCACCAGCCACAGCCCGATCGGTGGCCGTCGGGAATCGCCGGAATGTCTCACAGCGCCGGTAGTATACTGGCACCCAATTTCCAATCTGGACATCGTCGAGCGACGCCTTCGCACGGAGCGTGTGACGTGGGTACACAGAGATTCGGGTACGGCCGGACCGCGCTTGCCGCGAGCGTGGCCCTGGGAACGCTGATATCACTCGGGGCCGTGGGACTGGCAGCCCGTGGCGCAAGTCGGCCTGCAGTCGCCGAGCGCTGCATCCCGCCTGGCGGCGTTGTTCCTCCCTCAAATACACGCAGTATTCTCGGTCGTCTCGCCTTGCCA
>JANLHE010000486.1 GCA_024653875.1 Acidobacteriota bacterium | reverse complement strand
AGAGCCGAACGGCTATGGCCTGTTCGGCATCGGCGGCAATATCCACGAGTGGTGCGCCGACTGGCATTCCGCCACCTACTACGCGCAATCGCCCGCGCGAAATCCCCAGGGGCCGGCGTCAGGTGTCCGCCGGGCGTCCAGGGGCGGCGCCTGGCGCCACGCGATCACGGTCAGCCGCTGCGCCCAACGCAGCAAGATCGATCCGTCGTTCCGCTACACGGACTATGGGTTCCGGGTGGTGCGGTAGGACCAGGCCCCTTTGTGCCATGATGCCGCCGGCATGGGGCCACGGCGGAGGATGCGATGACACGTCGACACACCTGGATCGCGGTGCTGTTTGTAACACTGGCACTGGGCGGATTGCTTCGCGCCGAGCGCCAGGCCGCCACCGGGTACCCGGCGCTGGTGGCGCTCTTCGACGAGTGGCTGGCCTTTGAGCGGCCGCCGATCCTTGATGGCGCACCCGACTACACGGCCGGGACGATGGCGCGGAAACACGAGACGTTGAAGATCTTTCAGGGACGGCTGGCCGCGATCGACCCAGCGGCCTGGCCGGTGGATCAGCGCGTGGACTACGAACTCGTCCGCGCGCAGATGAACGGGCTCGACTTCTACATTCGTGTCCTCCAGCCCTGGGCCCGCGATCCGGCGTTCTATCAGTCTGTGTGGACCGCCCAGAGCGACACGCCCGCGCACGAAGGACCGACCCACCATGCGGTCGTCGAATTGTGGACGTACACCTTTCCGCTCTCTCAGACGGACGAGGCCAGGCTGGCCGCGGAGCTCCGCACGATTCCGTCCCTGCTGAAGCAGGCCCAGCGCAACCTGACCGGCAATGCGCGCGACTTGTGGATCACCGGCACGGGCACCATGCAGGAACAGATCGCGGACCTGGCAGGTCTCGCGCAGCGGACGCCGTCAGCCGGCCCGGCGCTCAAAGGCGCCATCGCGGATGCGAGCACGGCTACGACGGCGTTTGTCGCCTGGCTGGAGTCACAGGCCGCCTCAAAGACAGGACCGTCCGGCATTGGCAAGGAGCACTACACGTGGAGCCTTCGCAACGTGCACCTGGTGCCGATGTCGTGGGAAGACGAAGTGGTGCTGCTCACGCGTGAGCTCAACCGGGCGCACGCGGCGCTGAAGCTGGAAGAACAGCGCAACCGCGGGTTGCCTGCGCTGACTGCGGCGGGAAGTCCCGAGGAATACACCCGCCGCGCGAACGCAGCTGCCACGAAATACATGGCGTTCCTCAAGGACAAGAATGTCCTCACCGTTCAGGAGTACCTCGACCCGGCCCTTCGCGCACACCTTGGTTCGTACGTGCCGGAAGCGAATCGCAACTTCTTCGGCATCGCCAGCCACTTCGAGCCCATCACCCTGTTCACGCACTTCTACCACTGGTTCGATCACGAGTGGATGAAAGCGGCGCCGCACGCGAGCCCCATCCGCCGCAACGCGCTCCTGTACAACGTGTGGGACAGCCGGTCCGAGGGTATGGCCACCGCCATGGAGGAAATCGTGCTGCACGCCGGGTACTACGACGACAATCCCCGGGCGCGCGAGATCGTGTGGATCATGCTGGCGCAACGCTGCGCGCGCGGCCTGGCATCGCTCCACGCGCAGGCCAACGAGTTCGACATCAAACAGGCGAAGGCCTTCCAGGTGGAGTGGACCCCGCGCGGCTGGATGCGGCCCGACCTGGATCTTCTGGGCTTCGAGCAGCAGTTGTACCTTCGCCAGCCCGGCTACGGCACCAGCTATGTGACGGGCAAGGCCTTGCTCGACGGGCTCATCAAGGCACGCGCCCACCAGCTTGGCGATCGCTTCACGGTGCGGGGCTTCTTCGATGATCTCAACGGCGCGGGCATGATGCCGGTGTCCCTCATCCGGTGGCAGCTGACCGGACAGCGGTAACACGTGTAGTCGTACGGAGGCCCCGGGCTTCAGCCCGGGGCGTGCGGCACGGGCTAAAGCCCATGCCCTCCGTCTGCAGAGATCTGAAACGTGCTCTGGGAAAATGAAACTCGGCGCTCAAGCCCTAGCAGCCACCCCGATCCGATGCTGGCCACCGCGCCGCCGCCCCA
>JANLHE010000483.1 GCA_024653875.1 Acidobacteriota bacterium | reverse complement strand
CGGCACGCCGGGGCCGTGGCACGAAATCGTCGGCGTCGTGCCGGACCTTGGCCTCAGCATCGGCGACCCTACGCTGGCCGCGGGCTACTACGTGCCGCTGACGCCCAGGGCCGATGTCGTCTTTCTCGCGGTGCGCGTGAACGGCGAACCGATGACATACGCCGAGCCGCTCCGTCGCGCGTTGCGCGCACGGCAGCCCGCCCTTGTGAACTACCCCGCCGGATTGCTCGAAGACGTGGCGGCCGAAGACCGGGCGTTTTTTGCCGGGCTCTCCGCCGCGCTGCTCGGTATCGGGGGCATCACGCTCGTGCTGGCGCTGGCCGGCGTCTACGCGATGATGTCGCTCATCATCTCGCGCCGAACCCGGGAGATTGGCATTCGCGTCGCGCTGGGCGCCTCGTCCACGCGTGTGGTGGGCGCCATCGCCGGTCGCGCGGCCCTGCAGGTAGGCGTCGGCGGTCTCATCGGCGCGGTGCTTGCCGCGCTCTCGCTCAACACCCGTGACGTGCTGGTCTCGCGTCTCGGCGACGGCGGCCCGTGGACGCTGCCGTTTGTCATCGCCGTGCTCCTCGCATCGGGCCTCGTCGCGACGTGGGTGCCATTGCGCCGCGCGCTGCGCGTCCGCCCGCAGGAGGCCCTGAAAGCCGACTGATTACGCGGCGGTATGGCCTTCGGCCAGGTGCTTGAAGTCCATCAGGTCGTGCTCGATCGCCCTCCGGATCTTGCCGGCCATCGTCCATCCCAGCGGCGACACCAGCATGGACGTGAACGTGTGCGGCTCCATGCTGAACGCGATGTTCACCGTGGTGCCCGTGCCCTGCGGCTCGAACGTGAAGTGCGTGTCCATGCGGGCGCCATGGATATCGTTGGTGATCGTGTACGAGTGATTCCGCTCGAACGCCGTGACCTCGAGTTCCTCGGTGACCTCGCGGCCCATGACCTCGCGCGTTTCGAGCCAGCGCGATCTGAGGCCGAACGGCCCCGTGGTCAGCATCTCGCACTTCTTGATGCCGGACACCCGCTCACAGCAATGCTCGAGGTCCGTAAAGAGACCGAACACGGTGGCGACGGGCGCGTTGATTGTATTGGCGACGGTGACAGTGACCATGGTCCCACCACTCCTTCCGACGAGGGGTTTCCCACCCTCCACCATACACTTGTCGCGGTTCGGCCGCTGTTCAGGCACGATGCGCACCCGAGGCGTAGACTGGAGAGATGGCGAGCATCAACATTAAACGCGAAATCATGGATACGGTGGAGGGCGGCGTGGAGCGCGTCACCAAGGCGCTGGCGGCCGAGGGGTTCGGCGTGCTGACCCGCATCGACATGCACACCAAGATCAAGGACAAGACGGGCAAGGACATCGTGCCCACGGTGATTCTGGGTTCCTGCAACCCGAACCTGGCCTACGAGGCCTACACCGCGAACTCGGATGTGGCCGGCGTGCTGCCCTGCAACGTGGTGGTGCGCGAGGTGGCGCCAGGCCGGCTCTCGGTGGAATGCGCGCTGCCCTCGGCCATGATGCGCATCCTGGGCGACGACGGCCTCACCATGCTCGCGGCCAAGGCCGACACGCTCGTCGCGCGCGCGCTGAAAGCCGTGTAGGGCGTCTCTTAGAGCGCGGTTCAGATCTTCGTAGACGGAGGGCACGGGCTTTAGCCCGTGCCGCACGCCCCGGGCTGAAGCCCGGGGCCTCCGTACGACTACACGCAAGTGAAAACTGCTCTAGCCGTTGCGGCGCAGGGCGCGCACTGCGGTCATACTGCCGCGAACGGAGGCTCTCTCATGCGAATCCTGGCTCTTTCCCTGGCGGCGACCGCGGTGCTGACCGCCCAGGCGCCCCGCTTTGACCCCGTGCAGCCGGAGCTCTTTGCGGCCGGCGGTGCGTTTGTGAACGCGTGGGCCGACTACGACGCCGATGGCGATCCGGACGTCTTTGTCGGGTTCAACGGCGCGCCCAATCGCCTCTACCGCAATGACAAGGGCACGTTCACGGACGTGGCCGCGGCGGCGGGCGTGGCGGAGGGCCGCGCGGTGCGCGCGGCGGCGTGGGGCGACTTCGATGCGGACGGCGACCCCGATTTGCTCGTCGGCTTCACGCCGGGCCCCTCGTCACTTCTCCGGTTGTATCGCAA
>JANLHE010000482.1 GCA_024653875.1 Acidobacteriota bacterium | reverse complement strand
GACACCGGGTTGTCGCCCGTCTGGGGCATGGCGGTGGAGACCGTGATCCACGACGCGTCGGAGGTCGCGGTCCACAGGCAGGCGTTCTGCAAGGGACCGCCGCAGCCGACGGGGTCGCTCTGCTGAAGCACATCAAACCGGCCGGTGCCTCCGGCGCTGCCGATGGCGATGGCCGTCGTGCTCACGGCGTAGGCACAGCCCGCCTGCATCACGCGGAGGTTCTGCCCGGCGGTGACGGTCGGCCAGCGCACCATGACGATGCCGGTGCGGGGGGGTGACCAGTTGTCGGCCACCTGGAAGGTGACCGAACCGCTGCCGGAGCCCGTCTGGCCATTCATGAGGCTGATGATGGTGATCCATGAGGCGTCCGGGGTTGCGCTCCATGTGCAGGCCTCGCCGGTGGTCACCGTGGCGGTCAGCGCGGGGGAGGTCATGCACGGACTGAACTCCACGGGGCCGACCGAGTACTGACAGGCGCCCGCGTCACCCGCTTGCGTGACCGTGAACAGCCGGCCACCCGCCGTGATGGTGCCCGTGCGGCCCGCCGTCGCCGTGTTGCGGTCAATCACGTAAGTGACCGTCCCGTCTCCCGTGCCCTGGGCGCCCGATCGGACTTCCAGCCACACGGCGTTCGCGACCGCGGTCCACGCACACCCCTCGGCCGTGCGCACCTCGAACGATCCCGCGTGATCGTCGTGGGAGACCGACACGCCTTCGGGGGACAGCGTCCAGGCGCACGGGATCGCGCCGTCCTGGCGGATGGTGATCGCCTGACCGGCGACCGTGAGCGTCCCCGTGCGAGCGGTGGTGCCGGTGTGTGCCGACACGCTGACGGTCACGGTGCCCGTGCCGGCGCCGCTCGCGCCCGCGGTGATGACGATCCAGTCGCGGTCGGTTGCCGCGGTCCACGCACAGCCCGCGGTGGTGGTGACGGTGATGACCGTCCCGCCGCCAGGCGCGGTCATCGGTATCTCCGTCGTGGGGGCGACGGCGTAGGCGCAGACGACCGGTGGCGGCGTGGGTGACGAGGGGGAGCCTCCACCGCACGTGCCCAACGTGACAGCGATCACGAGGGCCGGCAGGGCACGCAGCGCCGATGGCCGCCACATGGTGGATCTCACGCCCACCAGGCCTGCAACATCGAGGCCAGCGCTGTTTCTGCCTACCGGCGTCGAAAGAGCGCCTCGTAGATCACCGGTCCGCAAATTTGCGCGGTGGCGCCGGTCGGGCGGTTGTATTCGCGGAGGGGCACGGCCGGGTCCAGATCGAAGCCGGCTGCGTCCAGTTCCTCCCGGAGTTGCGCCTCTGTCAGAAAACACTGCGGCTGGCCGGAGAACTGCGTGAAGACAAACGGTTCATCCGGCACGGGCATGGCCGCGTCGGGCAGCGTGTGTCGCGAGAACGTGAAGACAAACAACGCCGCGCCTGGCCGGGCCGCGCGCGCGCCCTCGCGAACGGCCTGGCGAAACTGGGACGCGGACCGCGCGAGGTTCCAGATGCCGTGCGCAATCACCAGATCCGCGGAGGCGTCGGGCACCGGCAGGGCCTCCATCGGGGCGAGCAGGCACCGCACACGCGAAGAGACACCCTGAGTGGCGGCGCGCTGCACGGCGGCCTCCACCATCGGCTGCGAGAGGTCGGTGCCGACCACGGACCAGCCCATCTCGGCCAGCGGCACGGCGTTGCGCGCGGCGCCGCACCCGATATCCAGCGCC
>JANLHE010000480.1 GCA_024653875.1 Acidobacteriota bacterium | reverse complement strand
GTAATCAGCGTGCCGCGCGCCTCAGGGTTGCGGGAATTGAGGATGCGGACCGGGATGTTCCTGGCCATCGCGGGAAGGATGGTGGCCGGGTGCAGCACCTTCGCGCCGAAGTACGCCAGCTCCGACGCCTCGTCGAATGACAACTGCGGCACGAGCTTCGCCCCGGGCACCAGGCGGGGATCGGCCGTCAGCATGCCGTCCACGTCGGTCCAGATCTGGATCTCCGACGCGCCCGTGCAGGCGCCAACGATTGCGGCGGAATAGTCGGACCCGCCGCGCCCCAGCGTGGTGGTCACGCCGTCCACGGTGGCGCCGACGAACCCGCCCATCACCGGGACCTTCCTGACTGACAAGAGTGAAGTGAGCTCCGAGCTCATTTTGGCCTCGGTCTCCGGCATCAGCGGCGGCGCCGCCGTGTGTTCGGCCGTCGTGACCATCACCGTGCGGGCATCCACCCACGCGGCCGCAATCCCGCGCGACTCCAGCGCCGCGGCCACGATGCGGCTGCTGGCCAATTCCCCGATCGCGGCGATCGCGTCGAGCCAGCGGGGCGAGACCTCCTTCAGGACGGCCAGCGCCGACACGACGCGCGCGAGCGTCCCGAACTCCGCACCGAGGTAGCGCTCCACGTCCTCGCGCAACCCGGCATCGGCGATGACGCCGGCCACCTGCAGGTGCCGCTCGAGGAGGAGCCGCACGTTCTCGCGGGCGCCGTCCGCGTCGCCTGCCCCGGCTTCCGCGGCAATGCCCAGCAGGCGATCGGTCGCGCCACCAAGTGCCGACACCACCACGATGGGTCCGCGCGGATCCCTGTTTTCAGGCGCGATGGCGGCCTGTCTCGCCGCCCGGACAATGTCGACGAGCCGGACAATGGCGGCCTGGTCCGCGACCGACGTCCCCCCGAACTTCAGGACAAACACTGGAGCTCCGCCTGCATCAACTCGGCGTTCAGGATGGATGCCCCCGCGGCGCCGCGCACGGTGTTGTGGCCCAGCGCGACGAAGCGGAAGCTCAGCACCGGGCACGGACGCAGGCGGCCCACCGACACGGCCATGCCCCCGCCCAGATCCGCATCCAGTCGCGGCTGCGGCCGATTGGGCTCGTCCCGCAACAGGATGGCCGGAATGGGAGCGGTCGGCAGTTTCAGTTCCTGGGGCCTGCCGGCAAATGTCCTGAATGCCTCCCGCACATCGCCCAGCGCCGCCTTCGCCTCGACCTGCACCGACACCGTCATCGTGTGGCCGTCGATGACCGGCACACGGTTGGCGTGCGAAGAGATGACCAGTGCGTGGGGCGTACGGCCCGCGTCGGATCCGAGAATCTTGAGCGTCTCGGTCTCGATCTTCTCCTCTTCGCCCCCGATGAACGGCACGAGGTTGCCAAGGATGTCGTACGAGGGCACACCCGGATAGCCGGCGCCCGACGCCGCCTGCATCGTGGTCACCACCGCGGTCTTCAGGCCGAAGCGCTGCAGCGGCGCCAGCGCCATGACCAGCACGACGGTGGAACAGTTCGGGTTGGTGACGATGGCCCCGGACCAGCCTTTGGCGCGGCGCTGCTCGGCGAGCACCGCAAGGTGATCGCTGTTGACCTCCGGCACCAGCAACGGGATTAGCGGATCCATCCGGTGGTTCCTGGCGTTGCTCAGCACGATGTGCCCCGCCCGCGCGAACGCTTCTTCAACTTCGCCGGCCACGCCCGCATCGAGCGCGGAGAACACGACCTTGGGCCCGCGACCGGGAATACACGCGTCGACGCTGAGCGCGCGCACGGCATCCGGCATCGGCGTGGCCAGGCGCCACGCGGAGGCTTCGTCGTACCGTTTTCCCTCGGAGCGTTCACTGGCCGCCAGCCACGACACGTGGAACCACGGGTGGTGTTCGAGCCTGGCCACGAACTGCTGGCCCACCATGCCGGTGGCGCCCAGGACGCCGACGTCGATCTTCTTCACGTTCTGTCTCCAATAACGACAAAACCCGCTGTGCGACATCGCAGCAGCGGGTTCTTGTGACTCGTCTGTCCGGTTCAGCTGTGGCTGCTCGTCAGACGTGTATGTACACCGCCGCTGCGCGCGGGACCCGCTTGCGCGAGGCCCGCTTGATCTTCATCTCTTTACGCATGGCCGTGAACGTCATGTTGGTGCGGGCGGCATCATAACACGGCCGGGCGCCGCCACGCCGGGTCACTTCTTCTTGTAGTGGGCCTCGATGGGTCCGAACGGCCCAAAGCGGTGCTGGTCGGCCGGGAAGGGATCGGCCCAGGGTCCGTACGGGGAGTCGACCGGCTTGGTGGCGCGATCGGGATAGTCCCGGTCGAGGACCTCCTGGCTCATCCGCGGACGAGGCCGTGAGTTGATGAACGCCGCCACGTCGTACGCCTGATCGTCGGTGAGATCCGCGCGCCCGAGCGGCATGCGCGCCTTGATGAACCGCGCCGCCGTGATCACCCGGCCCATGCCGGCCCCGTTGTTGAACGTGTCGTCGCCCCACAGCGGCGGCAGCACGTAGCCGCGCCGTGTGTCGGGCGAGGCAAACAGCCCCTCGCCGTCGCGGCCGTGGCACACGCGGCAGCGGTCCTCATACACGGCCTTGCCGTTCACCAGATCCGCGGCGCGAGAGGGCAACCGGAGCGAGGGCGGCTCCACCACCACCCGCCTGCTGAGACTGGTGGCGACCCACTGCTCGCTGATCGATTGGAGGTACGCCACCATCGCGTCCATCTCCACGCTGTCGCGCGCCAGCTTCCGGCCGTTCATGCTGCGCTCCATGCAGCCGTCGATGCGCTCCTTGAGATCGGCGTCCTTGCCGTCGCGGCCGGAGAAGCGCGGGTACTTGTCGAACGTCTCGAGGAGCGACAGCGTGCCAGGCGACCTGCCGGCGTCCAGATGGCACGACGCGCAATTCAGACGATTGCCCGTGAACCGCCGCGCGGGCTCCGGATGATCCGGGCCCATCAGCCACGAGGTCTGCGCGATGAGCCTGCGCCCGTACTCCTCGGTCGGCGCCGGCGTATCGTCCGGCACGCCGGTGCGTTGCTGGCTCATCACAAACCACGTGCCGGCAATCGCCACCACGGCAATCACGGCCGACACCACGAGGGCGATCGTCCACCCCGAACCGCCGCGCACAGGAACCTGTTCCGTCATCACTTACTCGTCTCGTCCCTCGTAGCGTCGCACATTTTCGAGGAACTGGTATTTCGGCCGCTCGATCCACGCGCGCAGGGCTGGACTCACTGCCCACGCCACGACAAAAGCGCCCGTGAAGGCGCACGCGGCGTAGACGATCACGTCGGTAATCATCGGCGCCCTTCCCGGGCCCGGAGGTCCTGCTCGTCGCGGTAGAGCTGCACGATGTACTCGGCCACGGCCTGCATCTCCTCCCCGCTAAGCCTCGATCTCCACGACGCCATCATGGTGCCTTCAATCCCCGTCTGGAGGATTCGCATGGCGGCCGTGCCCCAGAGCCGTTGCACCCGGAAGTTCGTGGGCGCCACGGCCAACGCGCGCGCCGCCCAGCCGTCGCCGGCCCCCTGTGCGCCATGGCACTGCGCGCAATTCGCCTCGTACACGCGCTGGCCGAACGCCAGTTCTCCCTGCGCGGGCCTCGTGCGATCGTGGCGCAGCTGGCTCGTGATGCGCGGGTCACGAACATACTCCACGAGCGCACCCAGATCGGCAAGCGGCAGATCGCGCCACGCCGGCATGGCCGTGCCCGACACACCGTTCCAGAGCGCCTGCGCCAGGCGGCCGTCCGTGTAGGTGTGCTCCGCCAGATTCGTGGGCCTCGGCGTCAACCCGCCGGCCCCTGGACCATTTCCCTCCAGCGTGGAGCCGTGGCAGGCGGCACAGTTGCGGGCGTACAGCCATTCGCCCCGGGCGCGATCGCCGTTGGCCGGCAGGGCGGGAACCTCGCCCGTCCGCCGGGGGCGGGCGGGATGCGGATTCAGGACCGGCGATGGCGTCAGTCCTTCCATGTGGGTGTGCGACACGGTGGCGGCCCGCGCCTCGCCCTCGTCGCCGGCCAGTTCACGCGCGCGCCCAAGCGTCTCGAGGTACGCCACCAGATCACGCGCCTCTTGTCTTGGCGCATCGGATCCACCCGCAAACAAGTGCCGGTAGGGAGGCATGACGGAGGCAGGGACCACGGACCGCGGTGCATACAGATGCGTCAGGTGCCAATCCTCCGACCGGGTGCCGCCAGCGCGGGCCAGGTCAGGCCCGATACGCCGCGTTCCCATCATGTGCGGGGTGTCCGCGCGGGTTTCCCACGCCAGCGTGGGTGCGCCGAACCTGGCGATGTCCGCCTGCGTGAACCGCACCTGCTGTGTGTGGCAATACGCGCACCCTTCCCGCGCGTAAATCACGCGGCCGCGTGCTTCGCTCGGGGTCAACGCCACCACGTGCCCGGGTCCCGTGCGCTTCGCGTCTTCGGCCAGTCGCCGGGCGGGCCACACCCCGAGCCACGCCACGGACAGCACGAAGAACCCGACACCGGCCAGCGACGCCACCAGATACGACATGCGGAGGACGCGTGCGGGCTGATTCATGCGGCGGCTCGCATCTCTGCCGCCGGCGGCCGCGTCACCGGTCCGGTGAGCAGCCCCGCGAGCAACGCAATGAATCCGGCCGCGATGGGGATCGAGGAGAGCGTGCGCACGATCCAGTACGGACGCGCGGCCTCAAGCGAGCTCGTCCACGGCGCACCGCTCTGCCACAACTGGGCCTGCATAAGACCGGCGACGGTCAGGTCCACCACCATGATGAGCAGGCCGGCACACAGCAGCCAGTACGCCAGGCTCACCAGCCTGGCGTTGTACCGCGCGCCGGGGATGTGCGGCCACGCGTGCGCCAGCGCGCCCGCCGCGGCAAACGACGCGAACCCGAGCATCGCCAGGTGCGAGTGCCCGATGACCCAGTCGGTGAAGTGCACGAACGCATTCACCGCCATGAACGCCTGCAGGGATCCCTGGATGCTGACCACCAGATAGAAGATGACCGACATCACGACAAAGCGCAGGCCGGGATCTGCCGGGAACACGCCCGCGCCATGCAGGGAGAGCAGCAGGTTCGCGACGACAAGGATCACGGTGAGGCCCAGCAGCGCTGACGCCGTGATCGCGGCCAGCTGCGTGTCCATCGGGATCACGGACATCACGTAGTGGTGGGTGCCGTTGAGCGGATACAGGAAAAACAGGAGCCAGAACCCCAGCATCGACAGGAAGTGGCTGTAGATCGGCTTGCCGGTGACCACCGGGATCACGAAATAGAGAATGGCCAGGGCCAGCGGCGTGACAAACAGGCCGACCGCGTCGTGAATCCACAGCCCGCTGAATGCCGCGCCGGCCGGGCCCGGCACAAGCTCCGGCGCGATGTTGCCCATCGGGTACGCCAGCGCCGTGAACACCAGCGCACCGATGATGTACCAGCTCGACACATACAGCGATTCGAGGCCTCGCGAGAAAAACGGCGGCACGAACTGAATGAGCGCCAGCACGATCCCCGCCACCACGAGGACGTCAACCACCGGAGGAAACTCCGCCCACTCCAGCGGCTGGCTCACGCCCGACAGCACCAGCACCCAGCCCGCGCCCATCACCGCGACATTCCACAACCCAAACAGCCATCGTCCCAGCCCCGGACTGGTGACGGGGCGGCCCGTGAGGCGTGGCACCGCGTGATACAGGAACGCAAAGAACGCGTTCGCCAGCCAGCCCAGCATGATGCCTTGCGTGTGCGCGTAGCGCAGGCGTCCCCAGCCGAGCGCGGGCACGCCGGCCCCAAGATCGGGCGCCCACAGCTGGATGGAGATGATGATACCGAACGTCACCGAGAGGAGAAGGGTGACGAGGGCCGCGAGGCCGTGCGCGTACACGAGCGATGTCTCCACCGGCGCGCGGCCGGTTTGTCGCGGCGCGACGGGCACGGTCCCCATCAGCCGACGTGGATCAGGCTGTAGCCGTACTCCTGCGCACGCGCGATGGCGATCACCCCGGCGGACATGATGTGCGCGTTCGGAATCGTGTTCGCGGACAGCTCCTTGAACACCGCGTCGGCGTCACCGCTCTGGCCGGCGATCAGTCCGGCGAAGTAGCGCGTGGCCAGGCCGCACACCGCGAAGTGCGCGCCCCGCTTGGCCAGGTTGTCCAGCGCGGGACGCTCGCCCGAGTTGTGCGGGTTCGTCTTCGGCGGCGCCGTGGCCTTGGGGTCGGCGTACTCCCCGGCGGCCGCCAGTTGTGTGCCGTACTTCGCCCACATCGCGTTGTTGAACGCGAAGATACTCGCAAAGTGGCGCAGACACAACACGAGGGCCATGTCACCGTTCTCGAGCTGATACCCGGTGCGGCTGGCGTTGTAGACGTTGCCCGAGTACTGAAGTCCCTCGCCCGCGCCGCGCGCGGTCGTGGTGTCGAGAATCACACGGTGTTTGCCCGGCAGCGAATCAAACCAGGCATCCTGCGGATGCCGGGCCGGCTGGAACGGAATGGCGGGTGGCGCAGCCTGGGGCGGCGCGGCAGCCGTCGCGGCATTCACGGCCGTGGCGCCCAGCGCCACGCCGGCCGCGGCAGCTCCCACACCAGACATCCACGCACGGCGATCAAGTTTGGTCGTCATCATTCAGCTCCCGTGGACGACAGGATACCTGAAGTCCTGAAGTCCCGAGGTCCTGAGGGCCTGAGGGCCTGAGGGCCTCATCTCATCGCGGGGGCTTCTGCAACACGTCGCGCATGAGAGCCTGGTCGCGCGTGGCAACCCGTCGTTTGCCAGTGCGCTTCGCGTCGCAGCTGGCGCCGTCATGGTGAAAAGAACTACTTCGGCCACCCCGTCTGCGGCAG
>JANLHE010000479.1 GCA_024653875.1 Acidobacteriota bacterium | reverse complement strand
AGCCGTCGCGCGAACGCAGTGCCGAGCTGCTCGCGCGCCGCATCGCCGCGCGTGACGATCGTGGTGAACCCGCGTTCGTGACGGGTGACTTCAACGTGGGCGAGACCAACCCGGCGCTGGTGCCGCTGGTGGGCACCGCCGCGGCGCCAGGGCGTTTTGTGGACGCGTTTCGCGTGATGGCGCCAGCGGCCACCGAGGCCGGGACGTTCACGGCGTTCGATCCGGCGCGCACCACCGGCGACAAGATTGACTATGTGCTGGTGCCGCGCGGCACGGAGGTGCTGGGCGCCGCGATTGTCCGCACGGCCCGCAACGGGAGACTCCCGTCCGATCACTTCCCGGTGACCGCGCGCGTCAGGCTGAAGTAGACGTCATGCCACCGGGTGCGCGGCCGTCTGGTCGAGTGCCGCGAGAATCGCGGCCGCGGTCACCCGGTAGTGCGTCGCGCTCCACACCACCTGGCCGTCGCGGATGAGCAGGACCTGCGGGGACTCATGGCGCACGCGGAGCCGGCGTTCGACCTCGTTGGACACGGCGCGCGCGGCCTGGATCCGCACCAGATAGATGTCTGCCGGCAACGCGCCGTGCGCGATCAGGTCGTCGATCTCCTCGGACGCCATCGCGCTCGTGCCGCACGTGGCGCTGTGTTTGAAGATCAGGATGGGCCGGGTGGATGACGCCGCCAGTGCCGCGTCCAGTTCTTCGATTGTCGTCAGGGGTGTCAGGGGAGTCATCGTGCCTTCCTCAATTGTCCCGTTCCGGGACCGCCCACGGACAAAAAAATGTCCGGGCGACGCGTTGGACGCCGCCCGGACCAACAACCAGTATCGGAGGAGGCCGCCTACTGGCCGTTCATCTTGGACACAGGCATCTTCGCCACCTTCGGCCAGTTCGCATTGGCCTTGGCGATCGTGCCCTTCTTGTCCATCTCGAACATCTGCTTCGCCTGTGCCGACGAGAACAGATAGGTCTTGCCGCCTTCAACCACGAAGAGTTCCGGGTTGGATTCGAGCTTCATGCCCTGGGCCACGGCGGTGGCGCAGTAGCCCTTGTACGACGGCGTGAACTTGCCGGGTTCCTTGTCGAACATGCCCTTCACCATCTCGTTGGTCAGCTGATACGTCTGACCGTCGACGGTGCTGGTGAACTTGGGATCACCCTTGGAGGCCTTGCCGGCCATGATGTACGCCACGGGGCAGTAGCCGCCGATGGCGGGTTCCTTCGACGCCTGCGCGCCGATGGACGTGAACGAGACGCCGGCCAGCAGCACGAAGGCGAGGGCGGTGGACAGAGCGTGCTTCAAACGCATGTGAATATCTCCTGAAGAATGTTGGCGGGCGCGAACGACATGCTCGCAAGCCCGATGAGTAGTCCGCCGAGCGGCGCATCCGTTACGCGAGGCGCGTCAGCAACGACAGGTCGCACAACTCGACGAGCGCGCGTCCCGGATCAAACTGCGGATCGAGGTCGAGCGCGGCCTCGGCGGCCTGGCCAATCGCGCGTCCGGACTGCAGCAGGTGCCGGAAGGTCCACGCCGCCGGCGGGAGCGATGTGATGTGCAGCGCGCCGCGGGCGCCCCGCACCTCGACGTGCGTCGTCGCCGGGGTCATGTGAAATTGCGGCGGCACCTGATTCGAGAGATAGATTCGCATCAACGCATCCACCGGCCACCCCATCGCCATGTAGACAACGCCGGGCTGGAAGATCATGGACGACGACATGAGCGACGCGGAATCGGCGGTGGCCAGATGCGCGAGCGTCAGCGCCGGACTGTCCACCGCCACCGCCACCCGGCCGACCTGCCACTCAAGGGCCGCAAAGGCTTCAACGTACGGGACGGCGGAGAGCGACGGCTCCGATCCGAGGAATCGTGGAAAGTCCGCGCCGAACTCCGCGATGCAGAACACGCGCGGCGGATGCGCGATGACATAACGTGTGGCTGCGGTCGTGACGGCCACGTCACCAATCAGCCACGCCGTCGCGGGATACCGCGTGCGGAGCGCGTCCACCAGGCTGGCGTGATAGTGGCGGCGATGGATGGCCAGGCGCGCGGCCGGATCGTGGCCTCCGACAAGGATTGGACTCACGGCGTCGAAGTCCGACTGCACCAGCGCGTTGCGCACCAGGCGTTGCGTCTCAGACAGCGCGGGCATGGTTCCGTGAGAGCGCGGCCGCCGCATGGGCCCGGGCCAGCCGGCTTTCCGCCAGCAGGACGTCGAAATCGGGGATGTCGTTATCGCGCTCGATGAGCGTGGGGATGGAGCCGAAGCGCGCGATCGCGTACTCGTACAGCCGCCACGCGCCGGGATCGATGCTGGTGCCGTGGGTGTCGACGAGCAGGGTCGCGCCCGGGATGCTCTCGTCGGGCTCGGCCTCGAATCCGCCCAGGTGCAGTTCCGCGATCGCCGCCGCGGGGAGCGAATCGAGGTACGCGCGGGCGTCAAAACCCATGTTGTGCGCGCTGAGATAGACGTTGCTCACGTCACACAGCAGGCGGCATCCCGTCTCTGCCACCAGCGCCGTCAGGAATGCCGGCTCGGTCATGGTGGAGTCGCCGAACCCGACGTAGCTGGACGGGTTCTCCACGAGGTAGGGCCGCTCGAAGGCGTCTTGCACCTGCCGGACATGCTCGACCAGGACCTTCAGCGACTCCTCCGTGTACGGAAGCGGCAGCAGATCGTTCAGGTACTCACCGGCGTGAGTGGACCACGCCACGTGTCCCGAGAGCAGCACGGGATTGACCAAATCCACGAGCTGTTTGACTCGATCCAGATGGGCGTGGTCCACGCCGGAGGCGCTGCCAATCGACACGCCCACCGTGTGGACGGACACGGGGTGCCGGTCGGCGATCGTGAGGAGCAGTTCGGTGGCGTGCGGGTTTGCGAGGAACGATTCCGGGTGCACCTCGAAAAACGGCACCCGGGGTGGACGGGCCACGACGTCTGCCAGATGCGGCAGGCGCAGGCCGATGCCTGCGCCTGAGAGGTGCGGGAACATGTTACGCCTTGGGCTTCAGGCTGCCGTTGACGATGCGTTCGCAGTAGCCTTCGGCCACGTAGATCCACGCGTTGGGATCGCCGTTGAGTTTGGACGTGCCCGCGCACGAGCTGTTGCCGGTGGCGGCGCAATCATTCTTGCCGGCCTTGGCGATGCCGTAGCACTTCTCGGCCTTGAAGGCGGGCGTCTGGGTGGACGTGCTCAGGTTGGATGCGGCGAACAGGGCCGGGGCGGCAACCGCGGCGGCCAGGGCAGAGGCGATAACAAAACGTCGATTCAGATTCATGTGTCAGCTCCTGTGAGAGGGTTGGTTGTTGGCAATCAGGTGGTCGAGGGAGAAGACGCCGGGGCCGCGGCTGAGGATGACCAGCAGGGCGCCCGCCCAGAAGAGGTGGTCGGCCCA
>JANLHE010000478.1 GCA_024653875.1 Acidobacteriota bacterium | reverse complement strand
TCAGCTCTCTTCTTCGAAATCCGGCTGGATGAGCGGCATGTGCCGCGTGGGCGCCCGCAGCGCCTCGCGGTGATCGAACACCGGCAGGCCCGCCACGTGAATGGAGACCTGGCAGCCGTCGGACTTGTGGGTGATGACGACGGTGATGGGGCTGCCTTCGACGCCGTGTCGAAAGCCCGCATGGCAGCCGCACGCCATCTGTGCGACCGCGAGGGGTGTGGATTCGTGGGCCATGGTTACTGTCCCGTCCCGGCCGGCGCAGGCTCGAACAGCCGCTTCACGCGCGCCTCGAACCAGTCCTTCGACTGCGTGCCGGTGTGTTTGTAGTCCACGGTCCCGTCGGCCCGGATGAACCAGGACACCGGCAGCGAATACGCGCCGTAGTGCTCCTGCAGGTCATCGTGGCCCAGGCCCACCAGCACCGGATAGTTCATCTTGAACTCGGCGGCGAACGGAATCAGGTCCTCGGGCTTGTCGTCCACCGAGATGCCGAGCACCATGAAGTTCTGCGCCTTGTACTTCTCCACCAGTTCGACAAACGCAGGAATTTCATGGCGGCACGGCGCGCACCACGTCGCCCAGAAGTTGACGAGGAGCGGGCGCCCCCGAAAGTCCTCGAGATGGACCTCCGCGCCGTTCATGTCGTGCAGGGTGAAGGCAAAGTTGGGATCGCGGTCCCTGGCGCCGTAGCCCATCCCCCACACGGTCAGCGTGGCGGCCAGCCCGAGCGCGATGGCCCACCGGGCCACCCACGACTTGGTCACGTTCATATCCTCCACCTTATCGCGACCGGAGCGGTGGCCACAAGTCGCCCCTCAGATGTCCCCGAAAGACGACGGAGACCCCGGCAAAGGGCCGGTTTGCCGATGACGACGCAAGGCATGACCTTTGCTGTCTCCGGGGCAGTTCACCTGCCAGACACAGGCGTGTGGCCATCGGGCAGGGCTCCGGGTTCCGGTGCCCGGATTGTGTAAGATGCGAAGTAATACAACGAAGGCTCGACAGACATGTTTTCCGAGGTGACGCTTATGCGGTTGCGCCGTTCGCGCATGATCAAGATTCTGTTCCTGGCGCTCGCCGTGGTGGTGGTGGGCCTGGCGCCCGCCGTCGCGGCCGCCCAAACGCCCTACGTGCCGTACTTCGGCAAGAACCGCGTGAAGTACGACAAGTTCGACTGGCACATCTACGAAACGGAACACTTCGAGATCTACTTCTACCCCGAGCTGGAACCGCATCTGGAGCGCCTCTCATCGTATCTGGAGAGCGCCTATCAGCGCATCAGCTCCGAACTCAAACACGACCTGGCCGAACGCGCCAAGGTCGTGCTGTTCAAGACCCAGAGCGAGTTTCAGCAGCAGGACATCTCCGGCGGCGAATTGCCCGAGGGCGTGCTGGCGTTTGCCGAGCCGTACCGCGACCGCCTCGTGCTGCCGATCGACGAGCCGCCCGACCAGCTGTACCGCCTGATCGTGCATGAACTCACGCACATCTTCGAATTCGACGTCATCCCGCGCGGCCTGATGGGCTCGTCCATTCCGCTGTGGGTGGACGAGGGACTCTCCAACTACATGGCCGGGTACTGGAACGTGCTGGACCTGATGCAGGTGCGCGATGCCGCGTTGTCGGACAACGTGCCGCGCATGAGCGAGTTCGATGCCCAGCCGCTCTCGGGCCGCCTCCCCTACTCCATGGGCCACGCCGCGTTCGAGTTCATCTCGACCAAGTGGGGCGCCGACGGCCTGCGCCAGTTCCTCTTCTCCCTCCGCAAGAACGTGATCGGCGGCGGCGAGAGCGCCTTTGAAGAGGCCCTGCGCCTGAAGCCCGAGGAATTTGACGAGCAGTTCGACCGGTACATCAAGGAACGCTTCAAGGCGTTTCGCGACAAGGAGCGGCCCGCCGACTACGGGCGCAACCTCGCGCCCCGCCCCGACAAGACCCAGTACGTCTCGGTGCTGTCGATTGAGCCGTCCCCCATCGGCGACGTCATCGCGGCCGTCGTGGGCAACACGCGCGACCAGGAACTGGACATCATCCTGCTCTCGGCCAAGGACGGCCAGTTCGTGCGCAACCTGACCAAGGGCTTCGACAAGGACCGCGGGTTCGAGTACATCTCCACGGCCGGCGGCCTGCGGGGCAACATGGTGCCGTGGATCAGCTGGGCGCCCAAAGGCGACCGGCTCGCGTACTTCGCGCGCACGGAAAAATCAAAGACCCTGATCATCCAGGATGTGGTCAGCGGCCAGACCGTCCAGCGGCTGAACCTGGAATCGGTGGACGGCGCCGAGTCGCCGGCGTTCAGTCCGGACGGATCGCGCATCGCGTTTTCCGCCCTGCGGGGGGCCGTCGGCGACATCTTCATCGCCGATCTGGCCACCGGCGCGGTCACCAACGCCACCAACGACGCCTTCGCCGATTACGCGCCGTCGTTTGCGCCGGATGGACGCTCGCTGGTCTACACCGCGCGCATCAGCGGCAACGACAAGTTGTTCCGCGTGGACCTCGCCGGCGGCGCCAAGACGCAGCTGACGTTCGGCACGCATGACGACACGGCGGCCAAGTTCCTGGACGCCAAGACCCTCGTGTTCACGTCCACCGCCACCGACCCGGCCGTGATGCTCACGCCCGAGGTCTCGCGCAACGGCAACATCCCGAACGTGTGGTCGCTCGACATCGCCACCGGGGAACTGAGCCAGTGGACGGACGCGGCGGCCGGCAACGTGTCGCCCGTGGCGCTGCCCGAAGGCGCGGGGATGCGCGTGGCGTTCGTGTCCTTCAACAAGGGATCCAACGGCATCCACATCTTCAACCGCGAAAAGCCGCTCCTGACCGTGCCCTCGTCCGACTTCGGCGCGCCGGCGCCCATCGTCGACTTCCAGCCGCCGATGAGCCACACGCTGTTGAAGGAGAACATGCACCGCAAGGGCGCGTTCGAGAAGATGACGCTCGACGGACGCCCGCCGATCAACCTGGGTGTCACCAGCGGCGGCGACCTGTTCGGCGGCACGCAAATCAGCTTCAGCGACGTGCTGGGCGGCAAGCAGGTGAATTTCTACGCGGCGTCCGTGTCGCAGTACCGTACTCTGGCGCTGTCGTACCTCAACATCGAGCACCGGCTGCAGTACATGCTGCAGGGGTTCTCGCAGGACACGTTCTACTACGGCCAGCTCGCGGGGTACTTGTACCAGCAGGGCCTGGTGCCCTTCCTGGACCGCGACCTGGCCCAGGCCGTGCGCACCCAGCGCGGCGTGACCGGGTTCGGCATCTACCCGTTCAACCGCTACTCGCGGGTGGAACTGTCGGGCGGCTACGTGTACCTGCGCGAGCGGTACGCGGACTCGGCGTTGCAGGAGGCGTCCGAGCAGTTCCAGAACCAGGAGTTCGGCACGCAGTTGTTCCAGTCGGGCCACATGATTCCGCTGGGCCTGACCTTCGTGCACGAGACCACCGTGTTCCGGGACTATGGCCCGGTGGCGGGCCGCACGGCGAGCCTCGGGGTCTCGTGGTCCCCCAAGATCGGAAGGTCCCTGGAACGGCGCACGGTGGACGGTGACGCGCGGTACTACAAGCGCCTCGGCGCCAACGGCGTCCTGGCCGTCCGCGCGCGCGGCCTGCAGAGCTGGGGCGACAACGCGGACTTCCTGTTCTTTGGCGGCAACTCCGAGATGCGGGGCTACGAGTACCTCGAGTTCCTGGGGCACAAGGCGTTCTTCGGCAACGTCGAACTGCGCATCCCGCTGGTGGAAGCCATGCTCACCCCGTTCGGCGTCGTGGGCGGCCTGCGCGGCACGGTGTTCTTCAACATCGGCGCCGCCGGCATCAACGGGCAGGAGTTCACGCCGTGGGCGAGCGGCGAGGAGGCGTTCCGGCCCATCCTCGGCTACGAGCCGAACTTCGAGACCGGCTTCTACGACCCCGTCTACGGGCCCACGTTCCTGGTGTCCGGCTTCCGGCTCAAGGACGCGCGCGCCTCGTATGGCATCGGCCTGCAGAGTTTCCTGCTGGGGTTCCCGATGCACTTCGACTGGTCCTGGAAGACGCAGTTCAACCGCGACTACGAGGATCTGGTTTATGCCGCCATCGGCGGCAGCGAGACCTTCCGCAAGCGGAAGTTCTCGTTCTGGATCGG
>JANLHE010000477.1 GCA_024653875.1 Acidobacteriota bacterium | reverse complement strand
CAGCGCGCGACCGCCGTGCGCGACTACCTTGCCAAGACCGGCGGCATCGCGGCCGCGCGGTTGACCGCTGTCGGCTACGGCGACACCAAGCCCGTCGCGCCGAACACCACCGACGAGGGCCGCGCGCAGAACCGGCGCGTGGAGATCGTCAGGAAGTAGGCTTCCTATTCAGCCCGAAGGCCCTCAACCGGATCGACCCGCATCGCGCGCCCCCATGTATAACGACGTGATACATCACCACGTGGAGGCTTGGACGAGGGGGGTGCCCAAAAGGTTGGTGATCGAGCGTGGGGGCTACTGGCCGAAGGCGTAGAGGCGGCCGTCACCGTCGCCGATGATCACGCGGCCGTCGGCCACCGACGGAGACGCCGTGAACGGGGCCCCGGCCTCGAATTCCCAGAGCTTCTTCCCGGAGGCGAGGTCGAGCACGTACAGTTTGCCGTCGCTGGAGCCGACGATGACGCGGGTACCCACGATGGCGGGGGAGGATTCGACGCGGGCGCGCGTGGGGAAGGACCAGCGCTGCTTGCCGGTGGCCATGTCGAGCGCGCGGATGTTCTTGTCGCGGCCGCCCAACACCATCGTGCCGCCGCTGCCGTTCACGGCCAGCGCCGCGGACGAGTAAAACGGGAACTGGCGGTCGGGATCCAGGAACCGCCACTTCACCCGCTTGGCGGCGATGTCCACCGCCACCACTTCGTTGGCGAACGTGCCGTAGTACGCGATGCCCGCCGCGATGGCCGGCGAGGCGGCGGTGTAGGCCTGCGTGGGCAGCGACATCACCTTCGAGCCGTCGCTGATGCGCACGCCATGGAAGATTTCGTCGCAGCCGCCGAAGTACGCCACGCCGTTCCAGAGGGCCGGCGTCGAGTGCACGTAGTTGTCAGTGGACGCTTTCCACAGAAACTTGCCCGTGGCGGCGTTGAGGCCGTAGAGGTGCCCGTCGTAGGACCCGATCAGCACTGTGTCGCCAACCACCACCGGGGAGGACTTGATCTCCGCCTGGGTCTTGTAGGTCCAGCGGACTTTCCCGGAGGCGATATCCACGGCGTGAAACACGCCGGCGAGATCGCCGATGTAGACCAGTCCGCCCGAGACGGTGGGCGAGGACTCGCCGATACCAAGGTCATCCGTTGTCGCGGTGTACGACCACTTCAGTGTTCCACTCGCGGCGTCAACCGCCAGCAACTTCCCGGCCATCGTCCCCACATACGCCACGCCGTTCACGACGGCGGCCGAGGACTCGATCGCGGAGCCCGCGTCATGGGTCCACTGCAGGCGGAGCGTGGCGGGCAGGGTGGACGACGTCACGCCGGTGAGGGTGGGCGTGTTGCGGAACTGAGGCCAGGACGGCGTCTGTGCGAGAGGCGCTGCTACCGCCAGGGCTAAAGCCCCGGCGCTCCACAAGAGTGCGCGCATCAGCGGGCGCTCTTGGCGCCTTCCTGGATGGCGTAGAGGTTGTTGCGCGTCATGATGAACATCACGCCGTTGGAGGTGACGACCGTCGAGTAGACGGAGCTGCCCATGTTCATTTCGTTCAGCACCTTCTTCTCGCGCCCGTGCGCGAAGACCGTGACGTCGCCGTCTTCGTCGCCGAGGTAGACCTTGCCGTCCGCGATCATCGGCGAGCTCCACATGGCGGCGAACATGTCGTGCTTCCAGATCTGCGTCCCGGTCTTGAGGTCGAGGCAGTGGAAGAAGCCGCTGAAGTCCGGGTAGTAGAGCAGGCCGTCCTTGATCGCCGGCGTCGAGATGGAGCGGCGGATGTCGGTGTAGTGCCAGAGGCGGCCGCTCTCGGTGATATCGCCGCGTTTGGTGCCGTCAATCGCGTAGAGGTGGCCGATGCCCTCGCCGTGCTCCGGGTCCTGCCCGTTGGCGAGGTAAACGACGTTGTCGTAAATCACCGGCGTCGCGATGATCTCGTTGCGCGTCTTGGGCCACACAGAGTCTTTCGGGTTCGTGTCGAACTCCCACAGCTTCTTGCCCGTGAGCGCCTCATAGCCGCGCAGCCAGCCGTCGCCCTGGCCGTGCACGACCTGCGCCACGCCCCCGATGGTGCCCACCGTGGGCGTGGACCACTGGCCGTGCAGGATCCTGTCGCCTGGTGACGCGTCTTCCCACACGAGCTTTCCGGTCCTGCGATCCAGGGCGATGATGGCCGGCGCCTTGGGCGACGGGATGTTCACGTGACTTTCGTCCTGCCCGTTGCCCGTGGAGACGTACAAGAGGTTCTCGTAGAAGTTCGGCGATGAGTTCGCCAGGTTGTGCGGGAACGCGCCCACTTCCTCCATCATGTCGAACTGCCAGATGATGTCCGGGTCGTGTTTGCCGGCGAGCTTCTCGTCCTTGACGTCGCCGTCATTCTCGTTGTCGTGGAAGCCGTGGATGTCCACCGCCACCACCACGCCGCGGTTCGACGTGAAGTACGCAATCTCGTCGAGCACCAGGGGTGACGAGGCGATGCCCTGGAAGGGCCAGTCGTTGGCGCGTCCGGACGTGAGCTTTTCGTAGGTGGCCTGCCACAGGAACTCGCCGTTGGACTCGCGAAACGCCATGACCACGCCGCGGTCGCCCACCTGCTTGGGATCACGCCCGGCTTCGTTGTTGGTGCCCAACAGCACCACGCCGCCGGCCACCACCGGGTTGCCGTAACTTTGCGAGCCAAGGGCGGCCACCCACTTGATGTTCTGGCCGGTCTTCACGTCCCAGGCGGACGGCAGGCCGGTCGCGTCGGAGACCATGTTACGGTCAGGCGAGCCACCCCACATGTTCCACTGGGTGACGCCTTTGCCCGCGCCGGTCGGCGCGGTGGACAGGGCGAGCGCACAGACGATAACGAGAGCAAGTTTCTTCATCGATATGTCCTTGATTTCGGCGCGGCTAAAGCCACGCCCTACTGGTTTTTGTACACCTTGAAATTGTCGAACAACACGTCGGAAATGCCGTCGCCGTAGAGCCCCGGCGCGCCCGCGCGATGCGGGATGCGGTCCACCTTCTCGATGGTCCACGCCGTCGGCTCCTGCGCGTCGCGCGGCCAGACCTTGCCTTGCGCGATCGTGGTGCCGTCGGGCCGGTTCTGCACCCGCAGCTTCATGCGGTACCACGTGTTCACCGGCCACGTGACGTGATCCACGCTGACAGTCATCTCGTTGGCGGCCTGCCACGGCTGCAGCTCAAGCTTCTGGTTGTTCCCGAAGAGCATCAGCACGTAGCGCTGATTGATCAGGCCCACGTCGCCGCGCTGCCGGCGCATTTCCACGCCGCGCACGTCCACTTCCACCGTGTAGTCCGACCAGTCGGGGCGGCCCATCAGGAGCTTCGTGCGGCGGCCCACGGTCTCGTCACGCGGGCGCACCAGCGCGCCGTTGCCCTCGACGTCGCGCGGCAGGGCCTTGAGGTTGGAGGTCCACCACATCGGCGCGGCCTTGAGGCCTTCGAAGTCGTACGACCACGGCAGCGGCGGAATCACGCGGACGCG
>JANLHE010000475.1 GCA_024653875.1 Acidobacteriota bacterium | reverse complement strand
AGGCAGCGTTGATAAATAAAGGTGTCACTTGAGAGTAGGACGACGACCGCCGTGGCGTGGTCGGATGATGTAGTTCCATTCACCATGAAAGGACTGGCGCTGCAGGTTGACCTGTCGCATCTCGGCCGGCGTGACCCGCCGGCCCGTCGGATACTTGCGGCGATCCAGGCGGCAGGTCACGGTTAATCCCTTCGCGGTCGTCGTCGTCGCGATGAGCTTGACGACCGTTTCATAATCGCGCAACGGTTCGCCGCGCCAATTCGACGAGATGAACGAAAAGAGCCGATGCTCAACTTTGTTCCACTTGCTCGTCCCGGGCGGAAAATGACAGACCGCAATGCGGAGCCCCGTGTCGTCGGCCAGGGTCTGCAGTTCCCATTTCCACAGCCGTAATCGCCAGCCATTACTGCCGCCGGCATCTGCGGTGATCAGGAGCTGTTTTGTCTTCGGATACAGCCGGTGCCCTTCGTGTCGCCACCAGCCCCGGATGGACGCCACCGCAAACTCGCCGGTGTCGTGATCGGTCCCCAGATTGACGAAGCCGGTGTTGCGCCCGATGTCGTAGATCCCAAAGGGATAGGCGCGCGGTACGTCCGGCGTGGGAAAGTCGTGTCCCTGCACCGTGGCCGGCTGTTTGGCCGGCCGCCACTGTCGCCCGGCATTTACGTAATTCCCGATCAATTCCTTCTTCTTGGTGTCCACCGAGATGACGGGGATGCGCCGCGCCAGGCACGCGGTCACCTCGGCCTGGATGTACCGGAACTGCGCATCGCGGTCGGGATGATCGTCGCCCTCCTCGGTCTTCCGGTTGCTCTGCAGGCTATAGTCCAAGTCGTGCAGGAGGCGGGCGACCGTGGTGTGATCGATGGGATGCTGGCGCCGGCCCAGTGCACGAGCCAGCGTGCGGGTGCTCTTGCACGTCCAGCGCAGCGGTGATTGCGGATCGCCCCGACTGTCCGGATCGATCAGCGCATCCAAGGTCTCCAGCATCCGTGGATCGGAGACGGTAATGGGTTTGCGACCCGCGCCGGGACGACGGATGCGCCACTCCTCGAGCGCCGTTCCGGCGTCGATTTCCCGGATCCCCTTCGCGATCGCTTTGCGCGACAAGCCGCAGGCGCGACGGACCTGACTCACGCCCCCGTGGCCGATCGCCCGGGCTTCGTTGGCCGCCAGCAGGCGTCGCGTGCGCTCGTTCAGCAACGGCCACACCGCTCGGAGTTTCGCTTTGAGCCCACCGACACTGATCACGCGCGGCCAGCATAGTACACAAGGCTACTAAATGGTACCTTTATTTATCAACGCTGCCTAACCGCTGAGCTGCTGCAGGCTCGCGGGAACATCCAGCAAGCCGATGTTCGGCTGCAAGAACAAGCGTTGCGTGCCAGGGTAGTAGTCGCCACCCTTGTTGCCGGCGCCGTAGCCCAGATAACCGCCGGTGACATTCGCGTGCATCCGGTTATTGATGGTCCAGTCGAACGAGCCGGTGTAGGAGTCATTGTACCCGTCGGAATAGATCGTCGGGCGCGGGTTGTACAGCGTGGCGTTCGAATTGCTCGTGCTGTTCGTGGTGTCGATGCCTGGCAAACCGAGCCCGCTGGTGGTGCGGGTATTAATCCCGGTCGCGCGGACGCGCATCGCATTCGAGAACGAGTGCGTCACGTTGTACTGGTATGTGTTGTTCGTGGACTTGGAATTGAAGGACTGCGTCGCCGGGAAGGTCTTGGGATTCAGCCAGGTCACGGTGCGGTCTTGATTGCTGACGTTGTTGCTGTAGCCCGCCCAGAACCACGTGCGGTTCTTGAAGACTGGGCCACCCACCTCATACACCTGTTCGATGCGTTCGCTCTCGTTGAGCCGCGGCGTGGTCAGATATTCCGACCTGGTCGGGTCGGCAGGCACGAGGCGCAGCGTGGGCCGCACCTTGCCGGTCAGGCGACGGAGGCGGCGACCGGTCACGTAACCGCCCGCGCTGCCGTGGAAGGCATTGGTGCCGCTCTTGGTGATGGCCGAGACCACGCCGCCGGTGGACGCGCGGAATTCGGCGTTGTACCCGGACTGCTTCACCTGAATCTGTTCGATGAAGTCCACAATCACGCTGCGCGCGGAGGTACCGTTTTGCAGATTCGTGGTGTCCATGCCGTCCACCATGTAGCGGATTTCCGAGGCGCCGGCGCCGTCAATCATCAGCCCGCCGCCGCGGCCTTCCATGCCCGTGCCGGCCACGCCGACGATCGCATCCAGGAAGTTGCGGCCCGTGGGCAGCAACGCAATCACGTCCTGCGTGATGGTGGCAGTGACCGAGTTCTGCTTGACGTCGACGATCGGGGC
>JANLHE010000473.1 GCA_024653875.1 Acidobacteriota bacterium | reverse complement strand
TCGTCGGGCACGACCAGGATTTTTCTCATGCCCTTGACGATGCCGCCCTGCCGCACCACGCCGTCGATCTCCGAGATCACGGCCGTTTCACGCGGCTTGCGTGCTTCGAACAGTTCGACCACGCGCGGCAGACCGCCCGTGATGTCCTTGGTCTTGGTGGTCTCGCGCGGGATCTTCGCGATGACGTCGCCCGGATGCACCTCGTCGCTGTTGCCGACCATGAGGTGGGCGTTCGACGGCATGTGATACCGGTTGAGCACCTTGCCCCCGGCCGTCACCACTTCGATGGCCGGCTGCTTCTTCTCGTCCGGCGAGTCGACGATGATCAGGCGCGACATGCCCGTGATCTCGTCCACTTCCTCGTGGACCGTCACCTTGTCGATGATGTCCTTGAAGCGGACCGAACCGCCCGACTCGGTGAGGATCGAGAACGTGTAGGGATCCCACTCGACCAGCGTCTGGCCCTTCTCCACCGCCTGGCCGTCGCGCACCTTGAGGCGCGCGCCGTAGACCACGGAGTAGCGCTCGCGCACCACGCCCTTGTCGTCGCAGATGTTGATCGACCCGTTCCGGTTCATGACGATGAGCGCCTTGGTGGGCGCGCCCGTCTCGCCCGGCTTCGGCTCGTGGTCCAGCCGGCCCGCGACCGTCTGGAGTCCGTCGAACCGCACGGTGCCCTTGTGACGGGTCTCGATCGTGGACTGGTCGGAGACGCGTGAGGCCGTGCCGCCGATGTGGAACGTGCGCATCGTGAGCTGCGTGCCGGGTTCGCCGATCGACTGCGCGGCAATGACGCCGGCCGCCAGGCCCATCTCGACCATCTTGCCGGTCGAGAGGTCGCGCCCGTAGCACCTCGCGCAGACGCCCCGTCGGGCCGCGCAGGTCAGCACCGAGCGGATCTTCACGCGCTCGATGCCGGCATCTTCGATCTTGTCCGCCAGGGCCTCGTCGATTTCGACCGCGGCGTCCACGATGACTTCGCCGGACGAGGGATCCACGATGGGCTCGAGGGCGACGCGGCCGATGATGCGGTCGCCGACGCGTTCGACGATCTCGCCGCCCGAGTCGACAATCGCGCGCGCTTCCAGGCCGTCCAACGTGCCGCAATCGACTTCGCTGATGATGACGTCCTGCGCCACGTCCACGAGACGGCGCGTGAGGTACCCAGAGTCTGCCGTCTTGAGGGCCGTGTCGGCCAGGCCCTTGCGGGCGCCGTGCGTGGAGATGAAGTACTCCATCACGGTGAGGCCTTCACGGAAGTTCGCCGTGATGGGCGACTCGATGATTTCACCCGACGGCTTCGCCATCAGGCCGCGCATGCCAGCCAGCTGGCGAATCTGCTGCTTGGAGCCTCGGGCGCCCGAGTCGGCCATGACGTAGACCGGGTTGAAGCTGCGGCCCGACTTGTCGAGCGCCTCCATCTCTCCGAACATCGCGTCCGCGATCGTCTCGGTCACTTCCGACCAGATCGCGATGACCTTGTTGTAGCGCTCGCCGTTGGTGATCGCGCCGTCCTGATACTGGCCTTCGACCTTGATGACCTCGGTGCGCGCCTGCGCCACCATCTCGCCCTTTTTCTCGGGGATGATCAGGTCGTCGATGCCGATCGAGATGCCGGACTTCATGGCGTACAGGAAGCCGGTGCTCTTCAGGCTGTCGAGCATCCGCACGGTCGGTTCCAGGCCGTACCGCAGGTGGCAATACCGCACCGCCTGCTGGAGGCCCTTCTTCTTGAGCAGGCCGTTGATGAAGGGCATCTCCGCCGGCAGGGCCTCGTTGAAGATCACGCGGCCGACCGTGGTCGTGATGATGCTGTGGTTCACCACCGTCTCGGCGGCGTCCAGCACGTCCTGCGAGTCGCGCGCGACCGTGAGGTCGATCATGCGGCCCGTGTAGCGCAACCGGATGGACGAGAGGGTTTCCACTTCGCCCGCGTCCAGCGCCAGCAGCACGTCGTCCACCGAGGCAAACGCGCGGCCTTCGCCCTTCGCGCCCACCTTGGCCTTGGTCAGGTAGTAGCAGCCGAGCACGATGTCCTGCGAGGGCACCGCGATGGGCTGGCCCGAGGCCGGCGACAGGATGTTGTTGGACGCCATCATCAGCACGGACGCTTCAATCTGCGCCTCGGGCGACAACGGAATGTGCACGGCCATCTGGTCGCCGTCGAAGTCGGCGTTGAAGGCGGTGCACACCAGCGGGTGAATGCGGATGGCCTTGCCTTCCACCAGCACCGGCTCGAACGCCTGGATGCCGAGGCGGTGCAGCGTGGGCGCGCGGTTCAGCAGGACCGGATGCTCCTTGATGACCTCTTCAAGGATGTCCCACACTTCCGTGCGCTGCTGCTCGACCATCTCCTTGGCCTGCTTGATCGTCGACACGAGGCCGCGCGCTTCAAGCTTGTGGTAGATGAACGGCTTGAACAGCTC
Source organism: Acidobacteriota bacterium (assembly GCA_024653875.1). GTDB lineage: Bacteria > Acidobacteriota > Vicinamibacteria > Vicinamibacterales > SCN-69-37 > SYFT01. The sequence goes on along the minus strand of JANLHE010000473.1, from coordinate 5,678 downwards.
CAGCGCCATCTTCTTCGGCAGGCCGCACTGGTGCAGCTTCAGCTCGGGTCCGATGACGATGACCGAACGGCCGGAGTAGTCGACGCGCTTGCCGAGCAGGTTCTGGCGGAACCGGCCCTGCTTGCCCTTGAGGGTGTCGGACAGCGACTTCAGCGGGCGGTTGTTCGCGCCACGCAGCACGCGGCCGCGGCGGCCGTTGTCGAAGAGCGCGTCCACGGCTTCCTGGAGCATGCGCTTTTCGTTGCGGATGATGACATCCGGCGCCTTCAGCTCCATCAGCTTCTTCAACCGGTTGTTGCGGTTGATGACGCGACGATAGAGGTCGTTCAGGTCGGACGTCGCGAAGCGGCCGCCGTCGAGCGGCACGAGCGGACGCAGTTCGGGCGGGATGACCGGGATGACATCCAAAATCATCCACTCGGGCTTGTTGTCCGACTTGCGGAAGGCGTCCACCACCTTGAGCCGCTTGGCGAACTTCAGCTTCTTCTGCGCCGAGGTTTCCGAGCGCATCTTCTCGCGCATTTCCTCGGACAGCCGGTCCACGTTCACGCGGCGCAGCAGCTCCTTGATCGCCTCGGCGCCCATCTGCGCCTTGAAGCGGAAGCCCCACGTTTCGCGCTCGGCGCGGAACTGCTCTTCGGTCAGCAGCTGCTTGTCCTTCAGCTCCGTGTCGCCCGCGTCCACGACGACGTAGGCTTCGAAGTAGAGGATGCGCTCGAGATCGCGCAGCGTGATGTCCAGCAGGTGGCCGATGCGGCTGGGCAGCCCCTTGAAGAACCAGACGTGGCTCACCGGGGTGGCCAGGGCGATGTGCCCGAGCCGCTCGCGGCGGACCCGTGCCTGCGTCACTTCGACGCCGCACTTGTCGCAGATCACGCCGCGGTGCTTCATGCGCTTGTACTTGCCGCACAGGCACTCCCAGTCGGTGACCGGTCCGAAGATCTTCGCGCAGAACAACCCGTCGCGTTCCGGCTTGAACGTCCGGTAGTTGATCGTTTCCGGCTTGGTCACCTCGCCGTGCGACCATCGGAGGATGGTCTCGGGCGACGCCAGGCTGATCCGGATCGAGTCGAAGTCGGACGTGAGCTGACCCTTGTCCTGAAGATTCGGTCGCATAGGTTAGGCTCCCACCGGCGTTTCCGGGGTTGGTTCGGGTGCGTCCTCGGGCGGCGTGTCCGCCTCTGGACTCGGTTTGGTCTTCATCAACTGCACGTCGAGACACAACGCCTGCAGTTCGCGAATCAGCACGTTGAACGATTCCGGCAGCCCGGGCTGGAACGAGGCGTCGCCCTTGACGATCGCTTCGTAAATCTTCGCCCGGCCGGTCACGTCGTCCGACTTCGCCGTGAGGAGTTCCTGGAGGATGTGCGCGGCGCCGTACGCCTCGAGCGCCCACACTTCCATCTCGCCGAAGCGCTGGCCGCCGAACTGGGCCTTGCCGCCCAGGGGCTGCTGCGTGATGAGCGAATACGGTCCGATGGACCGCGCGTGGATCTTGTCGTCGACCAGGTGCGACAGCTTGAGCATGTAGATGTACCCGACGGTGACATCCTGCTCGTACTGCTCGCCGGTCATGCCGTCGTGCAGCTGCGTCTTGCCGCCCTGCGGCAGCCCGGCCTCGTCCAGCCACTTCTTGATCTCGGCCTCGCGCGCGCCGTCGAAGACGGGCGTGGCGAAGTAGAGGCCCAGCGCGTGCGCCGCCCACCCGAGGTGGGTTTCCAGAATCTGCCCGACGTTCATGCGCGACGGAACGCCCAGCGGATTGAGCACGATTTCAACTGGAGTTCCGTCCGGCAGGTACGGCATGTCTTCTTCCGGCAGGATGCGCGCGATGACGCCCTTGTTGCCGTGGCGTCCGGCCATCTTGTCGCCGACCGACAGCTTGCGCTTCATCGCGACGAACACCTTGACGAGTTTGATGACGCCCGGCGGCAGTTCGTCGCCGCGGCGGATCTTCTCTTTCTTGTCCTCGAACTCGCGCTGGATGACGTCCACGCGCTGCGCGGTGCGGTCTTCCATCCGGTGCAGCTCGTCCTCGAAGCCCAGGTCGTCGGTTTCGATGCGGGCGCGCACCAGCGTGGCGAACGGCAGTCCGGCCATCGCCTCTTCGGTCAGCGGCGTGCCCTTGCGCATCACGCGCTCGCGGCCATCGCTGTCGAACAGGTCCGACCGCAGCGTCCGGCCCAGCAGCAGCTGGGCCAGGCGCTTCTTGGTCTCTTCGTGCAGGATGCGGATTTCGTCCTGCAGGTTCGTTTCCATCAACGCGAGTTCGTCTTCCTCGATCTGCTTCGCGCGGTCATCCTTTTCGATGCCCTTGCGCGAGAAGATCCGGACGCCGACGACGATGCCTTCGATGCCCGGCGGGCACGTCAGGGACGCGTCCTTCACGTCTCCGGCCTTCTCGCCGAAGATCGCGCGCAGCAGCTTCTCTTCCGGCGTGAGCTGGGTTTCGCCCTTCGGCGTCACCTTGCCGACCAGAATGTCGCCCGGCTTGACCGACGCGCCGATGCGGATGATGCCGCTCTCGTCGAGGTCGCGCAGGTAGTTTTCCGACACGTTCGGAATGTCCCGCGTGATTTCCTCTGGGCCCAGCTTCGTGTCCCGCGCCTCGATCTCGAACTCTTCGATGTGGATCGACGTGTAGTAGTCGTCCCGCACCATGCGTTCGGAGACCAGGATGGCGTCCTCGAAGTTGTACCCGCGCCACGGCATGAACGCGACCAGCACGTTCCGGCCCAGCGCCAGCTCGCCCAGTTCCGTGCACGGGCCGTCGGCCAGCACCTGGCCCTTGGCCACGCGCTGCCCCACCCGCACGATCGGGCGCTGGTTGATGCAGGTGTTCTGGTTGGAGCGCTTGAACTTCGTCAGGCCGTAAATGTCCGCGCCCATTTCGCGCGACAGCCCCTCGACGTCGCTGCCCTCGACACGCACGACGATGCGCTTGCTGTCGATGTAGTCGACCACGCCCGTCCGGCGCGCCACCACGACGGCGCCCGAGTCGCGCGCCGTGATGTACTCCATGCCCGTGCCCACGTAGGGGGCGCGCGCCTGCAGCAGCGGCACGGCCTGGCGCTGCATGTTCGATCCCATCAGCGCGCGGTTCGCGTCGTCGTTCTCGAGGAACGGGATGAGCGAGGCGGCCACCGAGACGAGCTGCTTCGGCGATACGTCGATGTAATCGACCTTGTCCTTCGGCGAGAGGATGAACTCACCGGCCTGACGCGCATTGACGCGGTCTTCCTTGATGTTCAGGTCCTCGTCGAGGGCGATGTTCGCCTGCGCGACGATGTACTGGTCCTCTTCCCAGGCCGAGAGGTAGAAGCAGTGGGGTTCGAACTCCACGCCCTTCTTCTTCGACCGGCCGTCGGCGCCCACCAGCTCGTGGGCTTCCACGATGTCGCCCACCGAGTACTTCGGATTGCCGCCCGCGTTGGTGACGATCACGTAGTCCAGCACGCGGCCGTCCTTGACCTTGCGGTAGGGCGACTCGATGAAGCCGAAGTCGTTGATCCGCGCGTAGGAGGACAGCGACGAGATCAGGCCGATGTTCGGGCCTTCCGGCGTCTCAATCGGGCAGATGCGCCCGTAGTGCGTGGGGTGGACGTCGCGCACTTCAAAGCCGGCGCGCTCACGCGACAGACCGCCGGGCCCGAGGGCCGACAGGCGCCGCTTGTGCGTCACTTCGGAGAGCGGGTTGGTCTGGTCCATGAACTGCGAGAGCTGCGACGACCCGAAGAACTCGCGGATGGCGGCCATGACCGGCTTCGCGTTGATCAGGTCGTGCGGCATGGCCGTGGCCATTTCCTGATACACCGACATCTTCTCTTTGATGGCGCGCTCCATGCGGACCAGCCCGATGCGGAACTGGTTCTCGAGGAGTTCGCCGACCGAGCGGACGCGGCGGTTGCCGAGGTGATCGATGTCATCGATCCCGGCGGGGTTCTTGCGCAGCTTCAGGAGGTACTTGATGACCTCGTAGAAGTCCTGCGGGTGCAGGACCTTCTCGTCGAGCGGCGTCTGCAGCTTGAGCTTGGTGTTCAGCTTGAGGCGGCCGACCCGCGAGAAGTCGTACTTCTGCGCGTTGAAGAACATGTTCTCGAACAGCGTGCGTGAGCTGTCGAGGGTGGGCGGATCGCCCGGACGCAGGCGGCGGTAGATCTCGATCAGGGCCTCTTCGTGCTTCTGAATCGGGTCCTTCTTGAGTGTCTGCGAGAGCACCGAGCCGGCGTCGTCCTTCTCCGGGAAGAACACGGGGATGTGGTCGACGTGCATCTCCTGCGCCATGGCAATCACGCGCTCGGAGAGTTCCTCGTTGGCTTCCAGCAGCACTTCGCCGGTGGACGGATCCACCAGGTCGGCCGCCGCGTACGCGCCCTCGCGCTCGCCCTCGGCGAGTTCGATGGCTTCGACGCCGGCCTTGCGCAGCGCGTCGATCTGATCCTTGCGGATCTTCTTGCTGGCGAAGATCTGGAGGTCGGAGCCCGGAATCTGCAGCGAGGCGCCGGCCCGGCGGCCCAGCAGCGAATCCGAGACCTTCCACATGACGCGGCCGTCCTGCAGCACCAGCTCGTCCACCGTGTAGAACGCCCGGAGGATCTCCGAGGCGCTGCGCAGCCCGAGGGCGCGCAGGAAGACGGTGGCCAGGAACTTGCGCTTGCGGTCGATGCGCACGTAGAGCAGGTTCTTCGCGTCGTACTCGAATTCCACCCACGACCCGCGGTACGGGATGATCTGCGCCGCGAACAGCGTCTTCTCCTCCGCGTGGAAGAACGCGCCCGGCGACCGGTGGAGCTGCGACACGATGACGCGCTCGGTGCCGTTGATGATGAAGGTGCCGTGGTCGCCCATCAGCGGGATGTCGCCGAAGTAGACTTCCTGCTCCTTGATGTCCCGGATGGTCTTCACGCCGGTCTCGGGGTCCTTGTTCCAGACCACGAGGCGGATGGTGACCTTGAGCGGCACGGCGTAGGTCATGCCGCGTTCCTGGCACTCCTCCACGTCGTACTTCAGCTTCATGCCGACCGTGGTGCCGCAAATGTCACAGACATCGCCGCGCGCTTCGTTCGAGCGTCCGCAGGAGTAACAGATGACCGCGCCCTCGCCGTAGGGATCGGCCACCAGGACCGTGCCGCACCCTTCACACTTCTTGCGCAGGTGCTCCAGCCCGGCCAGGCGGCCGCACTTGCACTCCCAGTTGCCGATGGAATAGTCGATGAACTCGAGTGACGAGTTCTCCCGGAAGTCGCTGATCGGAAACACCGACTTGAAGACCGACTGAAGGCCCACATCCTCACGCTCCGCCGGCAGACGGTTCATCTGCAGGAAGCGCTCGTAGGACTTCTTCTGGATCTCGATCAGGTTCGGGATCGGGATCGTCGTGTTGATCTTCGAGAAATCGATGCGTTCGCGATAGACGTTCTTGGGCAGGCTGTACATTCAATAATCCTCGGGCCGTGCCGATCCCGCTTCGGCGCATGGCTCACGCGACGAAGCCAATGGTGACGGCCGGCGTCGTACCCGACGCCGGCCCGTTAGAGAAAAGAGCGAGTCACACGAAGGTCGGGGCGTGAGCCCCGGCCTATTTGACCTCGACCTTCGCGCCCGCTTCTTCGAACTTCTTCTTGATGCCGGCGGCCTCGTCCTTGGTCACGCCTTCCTTGACGGCCTTGGGCGCGCTC
>JANLHE010000472.1 GCA_024653875.1 Acidobacteriota bacterium | reverse complement strand
CGGCAGGCCGCGGATCTTGAACGCCAGCGTCAGCAGGAACCCGAGGATCGCCAGCGTCGCAAGGCCCAGCCCCCATCGCCGGAAGGCCAGTTCTTCCATCGCGGCATCACCGGCCGCCTGCGCTTTGTCGGCGGAGGCCAGCCCCAGATTGAGCGGCTCCTGGAACGGCGCTTCGGCAAACGCGTGCACCTGCACGCGCAGCCGCACGCGCTGCTCGGTGACATCGCGAAGGGCCACCACTCCGTCATCCACCAGCATGCCCGCCTGCTCCGCGCGCTCCAGCAACGCGCGCGCCGATTCGTACTTCGCGTTCAACGTGTCAAAGCCCGCGCGCATGGTCTGGATGACCTTGACGCCGGCCATGTCCTCGGTGTGGCACGTCGCGCACAACGCCGGTTCCTTCAGATCGATCCACGCGTCCTGCGGAGGTTCGATCCGGTGATTGCTGTGACAGGTCAGGCACGCCGGCAGCTCGACGAGCTCGAACGCGATGCGCTTGGTGCTGGCCTGGTAGAGTTCGGCTTCCCGCACGTGGCAGGTCGAGCAGATGTTGGCGACCGAATCGATCCCCGGAGGCGTGGCGCCGTGGCTGCCGTGGCAGGTGCTGCACGTCGGCGCCGACGTGTCGCCGCGCTGCAGCAGCCCGGCGGCGTGCACGCTGTGTGACCAGTCGTCGAACACCTGGGAATCACGTCCGAACGGCGTCATGCGATCGCTATCCGCGTGACAGCGCGCGCACGTGTTGGCGACGTTGGATGGCGCCACCGGCGACCGCGCGTCCTTCACGGGCAGCACGCCATGCGACGCGTGGCAGTCGCTGCACGTGGCGACCCGCGTCTCCCCCTTCGCCATCTGAAGGCCATGCACGCTGGTCAGATACTGCGCGTGCTGGTCCGTGCGCACCTGCGGGCGGAACTTGCGCATGTAGTTCGGGTCGCTGTGGCACGAGGCGCACAACGAGGCAATCTTCGTGCGGACGACCGGTCCGGGCGTGCCCGCGCCGTGACACGAGGCGCACGTCAACCCGGCCAGCTGGTGCACATCGCCCTGGAACGCGGTGACCGGATCCACCACCGGCGCGGCCACCGGCACGGCCTGCGTGGGCGCCGCCGCTGGAGGCGCCGGAGGCTGGCTCGCGGACATCCAGGTGGCTCCCACCCACACGCCGGCCGCCGCGACGAGCAGCCATCGTTTCAGGCTCTTCACTGTACGCCTCCCATCAGGGCCCAGAGTGTCATCGCCACCATGAAGACCACGGCGACGCTGGCCAGCCAGTTGACGACCGTGCGCGCGCGCGCGGTGTTGGGATCGAGGAACGGCAGCAACACAATGCCGATCGCGCCGATCGACAACGCGCCAATCGCCACAAGCTCTCCCTCGATGCCAAACACGTGCCCGGGCACCACCTTGAGCGCCTGGAACGTCCAGAGGAAATACCACTCGGGCTGGATGCCGGCGGGCGCGGCGGCAAACAAATCCGCCTTCGTGCCAAGTTCCCACGGCAGATACGCGGACAGGCCGGCCAACAGCGCCAGCGCCACCGTCCATCCAAACAAGTCGCGCAGCGCGAAGTGCGGCACGAACGGCATCACCGGCGTCGGCCGGCCGGCGCGCGCGGCCTCGGCGTCCACCGACGGAGGCACGCTCATGCCGTGGTATTGCACGAGGACCAGGTGCAGGCCCAGCAACACGGTCGTGATGGCCGGCAGCACGGCCACGTGAATGCCGTAGAACCGCGTGAGCGTGGCGCCGGTGACCTGCGGCCCGCCGCGCAGGAACGTCACGAGCGGGTCGCCGATGAGGGGAATCGCGCCCGGAATGTCCGTGCCCACGCGCGTGGCGAAGTACGCCAGCTCGTTCCACGGGAGCAGATATCCCGTGAACCCGAACGCCATCGTGATGAACAGCAGGAGCATGCCTGAAATCCACGTGAGCTCGCGCGGCTTCCGATACGCCTTCAGGTACAACACGCTGAACAGGTGAATGAACGCCGCGCCCACCATCAGGTTCGCGGACCACGAGTGGATGGACCGGATCAGCCACCCGAACGGCACGCGCGTCATGATGAACTGCACGCTGTCGTAGGCTTCCCCGGCCGACGGCCGGTAGTACAGCAGCAGGAGGATGCCGGTCGCGACCTGGACGCCGAAAAAAAACAGCGTCATGCCGCCGAGGTAATACCAGAAGGAGTGACGATGCTGCGGCACCGTCTTGTGGGCGATGGCCGCCGCGACCGCGTCGAGGGGAAGCCGTTCAGCGAGCCAGGTGCGCAGGCCTGCCATCAGGTCCGCCTGGAGATGACGATTTCATCGTCCTGGACGTTGGCCTCATAGGCGTCCAGCGGCCGTGGCGGCGGCCCCGCGATGTTGCGGCCCGTCAGGTCGTAGTGCCCGTTGTGACAGGCGCACCAGATGTGCTCCAGGTCGGGCCGGAACTGCACGGTGCACGACAGGTGCGTGCACGTGCCGGAGAACGCGCGGAGCTCGCCGGTCTTGAGCCGCACCACGATGGCGGGGGTCTGTCCAAACGGCACCAGCCGCGCGGTATTGGGCGCCAGCGTGGAGGCCGTGCCCGCCTTGACGGACAAGGTCGGTGCTTCCGTGATTTCCGGCGGCACGAGGTACCGGGTCACCGGATACACCACCGCGCCGCACACGCCCACGAACCACGACCCGAGGAGCCAGTCGATGGCCCGGCGCCGGCCGGGATTGCGTGGTTGTTCGGACAAACCTGGAGAACCGACCTTGTCACTGGCCATTGACACCTCGATGGCTGCCGCTTACTTCAGCGAGACTCTCACTTCAGAGAGACTCTCACTTCAGCGATAAAAGATATGCGATGAGATTGTCGAGATCCGCGCCCGTCGCCTTGGCCTTGGGCATCTTGTTCTTCGGGTTCACCGCCTTCGGATCCGGCAGGTACTTCGCGAGCCACGCCTTGTCCCGGGTGGCGCCGACCTTGGCGAGATCCGGTCCCATCTTCTTCCCGGTGCCGAGGGTATGGCACATCGAGCACTTCAGATCCGCGTAGACCTTCTCACCCTTGGCCTTGTCGCCCTGAGCCGCCAGGGGCACCATCGCGCCCGACACCAGCACCGCCGCCGCGACCATCCCACTCCATCGTCCCTTTGCCATCATTCAGATCCTCTCCACAGTTTTCTGCGTCGAAACACACGTCGACTGCGTCTGTCCAAGCAATAGATATGCCAGCGCGTTTGCTGGCAACTCCACTCCACACTACCCGCGCGCGCACGAGAAATTTCCCAACGCTGCGGACTATTCCCGGGCCATACTGCCGCCACGAGGTCCCATGCGCGCGTGTCTACTTCTGAGTCTACTCCTTCTACTCCCGGCCGGTGACTGGGTCGCTGGTGCCCAGGCCCCCCCGCCGCCGCGGGCCCAGGCCTTCGACGTCACCGAGGCCACGATTGCCCGGACCCACGACGCGATGCGCGGTGGACGGCTGACATGCCGGACGCTGGTCGAGTCGTACCTGGCGCGGATTGACGCGCACGACAAGCGCGGCGCCGCGCTCAACGCCATCGTGCAGGTCAACGCGGACGCCCTTCGCACCGCCGACGACCTCGACGGCCGGTTCCGCGCGAGCGGCCTGACAGGTCCGCTGCATTGCATCCCGATGATCGTGAAAGACAACTTCGAGACCATTGGCCTGCAGAGCGCGGCGGGCTCCCTGGCGCTGCAGGGGTTTGTGTCGGACACGGATGCGTTCCTGGTGGCGCGCGTGAAGGCCGCGGGCGCGATCGTGCTCGCCAAGTCCAACATGGCGGAGTGGGCGTTCAGCCCGTACGAAACCGTGAGTTCGATCCTGCCGGGGTACACGCGCAATCCGTATGCGCTCGATCGCGTGACGGCCGGGTCGAGCGGCGGCACGGCGGCGGCCGTGGCCGCGAGCTTCGGCGCCGTGGGCCTGGGATCGGACACGGGCAACTCGATTCGGGGACCATCCGCGCACCAGGCACTGGCGGGCATCCGCTCAACGATGGGCCTCACCAGCCGCGCGGGCGTGGTACCGCTGAACCTGCTGGCGGACATCGCCGGACCGTTGGCGCGCACGCTGGCGGATGCGGTGACGGTGTTTCAGGTGATCGTGGGCGAGGATCCGGATGACCCCGTGACGGCTGCGAGCCGCGGGCGCGCGGTGCCGGCGTACGCGGACGCACTCAAGGCCGATGGTCTCAAGGGCGCGCGCGTCGGTGTCCTGCGGCAGGCGTACGAACGCGGAGGCGTCGATCCGGACGTCACGGCGGTGTTCACCGCCGCGCTGGACGCGCTGACCCGCGCGGGCGCGACGATCGTGGATCGGGCGGCGATCGATCTGTCGGGGGTGAGGCGGGCGCAGGGCGCCGGCGCCTGCGGTGGGTTCAAGTACGACATCGCGCAGTGGTTCGCGCGTCACGCGGGCAAGACGCCGGTCGGGTCGCTTGCGGAGGTGATCAAGTCACGACGCTTCCACCCGTCGGTGCAGGTGCGGCTGCAGTCGGCAGAAGGCGGCGCGCTCGGCGGCGCCCCGGACTCGGCGGCCTGCCTGGCGGAGGCCGAATATCGCAAGGCCTACGGCGCCGCGATCACCGCGCGCATGGACGAGCTGAAGCTCGACGCGTACGTCTACCCCACCTGGAGCTTCCCGCCGCGGCTGATTGGCGATCTCAACACGCCACACGGCGACAACAGCCAGGTCTTCTCACCCACGTCCGGCTTTCCCGCGATCTCCGTGCCGATGGGCTACACGCGCGACAACCGGCTGCCGGCGGGCATCACGTTCTTCGGCCGCGCGTGGGACGAAGCGACGCTCGTCCGGCTCGCCTACGCGTACGAACAGGCGACGCAGCACCGGCGCGCGCCGGTGCTGCGGTAGTCATCAGAACGTAATCAGCAGATTCACCGCGAAGCGGCGCTCGGTGGTGCGCATCGACGTGGCGGCGCTGCTCTGGCGGACCTGCTCCACGTGCGCCAGCACCGCGGCCGTCGCGCTGCCCGGCCGGGGGAACCAGTAGGCCGCGCCCGCGATGAGGCGCTGGCGCTTGCCGGTCACATCGACGTCGGGATCGAAGGTGTCGAAGCGCAGCAGGCCCTCAAGGCCGCGGCCCTTGTCGCCGAAAAACGGCGTCACAAACACCGAGTAGCCCTCGCCGGTCACCTCACGTGACGCCGGCGCCGGCTGATCGACACGGCGCATGATGTCAACGCCCGCGTTCAGGCGGGCGTGTTCAAACATGATGCTGCCGGCGGCGCGCATGCGCGGCGCCCCCTGCACGTAATGATCGGCGTGGTAGTACCCGATGATCCGCAGCCCCTTGCCCAGCGCGTGCGTCGGCATCGGCTTGAGGGTCGCGCGCATCATCAGCGCCTTCTGGTCGTTCACTTCGGGGCGCGAGTACCCCTCGCCGTTGTAGACGCCGACATGCACATCGCCATACCCGTTCGGCAAGGGCGTCCGGACGGTCAGCCCCAGGTCCGACGAATTGAGGCCGCCTTCCCGCTCCACGAACTGGGTGCCCTGAAAGCGGTACCGGTACACCGCCTCCTGCCCGTCAATCAGCGGTGTCGGCTGCATCCCCAGGCGGACCTGCGTGTTCTCTCCCACGCGCAGCTGCCCGTAGGCGTACTTGAGCCGGAACACGAGACTGCCGTTGAGCCCGCTGCCCGTGCCGGTCTCCCGCGCGATGTCCGACGTCACGCGAAACGAGATGCGCGGCGTGACCGTCCCGGTCACATTGAAGTACGACCGCGTGAGATTGAAGCCGTGAAGCGTGACGGCGTCGCCCGTGGCGTCGGTGGCCTTGGGTGTCCCGGTCACGGTGTAGTCCGCGAACACGGTCACGCCCACCTTGATGGTCGGAGCCGCGGGCGGAGCCGTCTGCGCCAATGCCGCCGCCGGCATGAGGATCGCCGCCATCATGTTGAATATGTGTCGTCTCACGTGTCTGTCCCCCATCGTCACAGCACCATCATGGTGTAGTTACGTTATCGACAAGGGTGCGACGGCCATATTTCATACCGGGTGCGCCTGTGTTAATTCAGTGAAAACTCCTTCCAGATCCGGCGGTCGACGAGCCCATCGACGGTCGGCAGGGCGGCCAGCACCGACCCCGTCGCGAGATCGCCGGACGTGCGCGTCGCCGAACAGGACACGCCGTACTGCACGCGATCGAGCGGCAGCGCGTCGGCGCCGATGGTGAACGCGTGTGATGTAAGCCGGCTGGTCAGCCGTGCGTCGCGCACGTAGAACACCGGCGAGGCATCGTGCCGGCCACCCCGAATTGATCGAGCGCGCCTTCCCGGTCCTGTTGCGCGATCCCGCCATCGGCCCCGGTAAACGAGTGCGTGTTGTTCTGCCTCGTCCGACGGGTGTAGTAGCCGGACACAGCGTAGGCGCCGGTCGCGTTGGCGTACGCCAGCGCCACATTGACCTTGTTTGCCTCGGCGGGTTCGGTCGGCAGGGCCGTCTTGTCCGCGCGCAGGAACGACGGCGTGACACGCACCGTCACGCGGGGCGACAGTGTGTGCTCGACGCTGAAATACCCGCGTCGAATCCAGAAGCCGTGCTGCCCGTCAAACTTCGGATCGTGATCCGACTGGAACCGGTAGCAGTCGCCGAAGACCTTCGAACGCGGTCGATGGTAGGATGGCGGCGGCCGGCCTTCCCCGGAGGATCACCCATGCACGCACGAACTCTGCCACTGGCTGCCATCGTGATTGGCGTTCTCACGTTCTGCCTCCCGATCGGCGTCAGCAGTTTCGGACAGCCGGCGCTCGACAGCGCGCTGGCGGACTATCGCTGGCGATCCATCGGTCCCGGATCCATTGGCGGCCGCATCACCGATGTGGAAGCCCTGGAGACGGACTTTCGGCAGGCCGTCGTCGCCTCGGCGTCCGGCGGCGTGTGGAAGACGCAGAACGCCGGCACGACGTGGACACCGATTTTTGACCGGTACGCGTCGGCGTCCATCGGAGACATCGCCATCTTCCAGCCGAACCCGACCATCATCTGGGTGGGCACGGGCGAGGCCAACAACCGCAACAGCGTGGCGTGGGGCGACGGCGTCTATAAGTCCGAGGATGGCGGCACGACGTTTACCCATGTCGGGCTCAAGGACACGTACCAGATCGCGAGAATCGTCACCCACCCGAAAGATCCGAACGTCGTGTATGTCGCGGCGGTCGGGAACCTGTGGGGCGCCACCGGGACCCGCGGTCTCTTCAAGACGAGCGATGGCGGGCACACCTGGCAGAAACTGACCAACGGCCTGCCGGATGACGTGCGCACGGGCGCGACCGAGATCGTGATGGACCGAAGCCGACCGGACACGCTGTACGTCGCGATGTACGAGCGACTGCGACGACCCTGGCGGTTCGACAGCGGCGGCCCGAACGGCGGCATCTTCAAGTCGACTGACGGCGGGCGGTCGTGGCGGACACTGACGAAAGGCCTTCCGGAGGGGCCCACCGGCCGTATTGGACTCGATCTGTTTCAGCGCAATCCCCGGATCCTGATGGCGATTGTTGAGCACGGCTACAACCCCGGCGAAACCATCGGGGGCGCGGGCGGACGCGGGGGTCGAGGAGGGACGCCGAACCCCGACTACGCCGACATGACGAAGCCCGGCACGGGCGTCTATCGGTCGGAAGACGGCGGAGAGACGTGGCGGTTCATGAACCGCTACAACAATCGCCCGTTCTACTACAGCCAGATCCGGATCAATCCCACCAACGACAAGCAGGTCTATGTGCTGACGGCCACGTTCCAGTGGTCGGAGGATGGCGGACGCACGATCACGCGGGCGCCGGCGCCCTTCGGCGGCAGCTATGACCATCACGCGATGTGGATCGATCCGAACGACGGATCCAGGTTCTACCTTGGCAAGGACAAGGGGCTCACGCTCACCTTCGATCACGGTGCCAACTTCGTGTACTTCGAAAATCTGCCCGTCGCGCAGTTCTACGCCGTCGGTGTGGACATGCGCGATCCGTACGCCATCTATGGCGGGCTGCAGGACAACGGATCCTTTGCGACGGTGAGTTTCAGCCGTGACGTGCTCGGCATCCGCAGTGACTCGTCGTACAAGATGCACTGGGGCGACGGCATGCATGCGGCCGTCGATCCGAACGACTGGCGCACGGTGTATTCGTCGGCCGAAAACGCCAGCTTCCGGCTGTTCGATCCGCTGACCAGAACCGATACGAACCGGCGGCCGACGCCAGCCAACATTCAGAATTTTCGCGAAGCCACCGGGGTCGACCCGACCTCGCCCGGCGCCGCCGTCCAGCTCCGCTTCAACTGGCAGTCACCGTTTTTCCTGTCTCCGCACGATCCAACGACCATCTACCTCGCCGGCAATCGTGTCCTCCGGTCACGCGACAGGGGCGTGACGTGGACGATCATCAGCCCCGATCTCTCTCGCGCGATTCCCGACACGATCGCCGGCAATTCCGGCGGCATCACCCCAGACAATTCAGGCGCGGAGCGCTACGCCACGGTCGTGTCGCTGGCGGAGTCGCCGCGACGAGCCGGCCTGCTGTGGGCGGGCACTGACGACGGCAACGTCCATGTGTCGCGCAATGGAGGAGAGACCTGGACCCGGGTTGACGAACGCATTGCCGGCGTGCCGGCGCAACTCTGGGTCAGCGACGTGGAGCCGTCTGCGGGCGATCCCGAGACGGCCTACGTGACCTTCGACGGTCATCGCAGCGACAATCGCGCGCCATGGCTGTTCAAGACGACCGACGGCGGGCAGACCTGGACGAATCTGTCGGCCGGGCTGGCACCCGAGCAACCGATTTACGTACTGACGGAATCGAGTCGCAACCCGAACCTGTTGTTCGTCGGCACCGAGTTCGGCGTGCAGGTGTCCCGCGACGCCGGACGCACCTGGGCGTCCTTCGGCGGCCGCGACGCGTTCGGGATGCCGACCGTGGCCGTGCACGATCTGGTCATCCATCCCCGCGACCGGGATCTCGTCGCCGGCACGCATGGTCGCGGCATTTACATCATGGACGACATCAGCGCGCTGGAGGAGTGGACGCCTGATGTGGCCGCGCGCGCGGTGCACGTGTTTCGCCAGCGCCCGGCCACGCGATGGGTCGATCAGAGCCGGACGGGACAGCTCGGCGAGCACACGTTCGCCGGTGAGAATCCCCCGTCGGTCGCGCCGGTCGCGTTTGGCAACCGCGACCGGGCGCGCTTGCAGAACACGCCGATCATCACGCTGGGGTTCGGTCCCTCGGCCAGCGGTACGGCCACACTCGAGATCGTGGCGCCCGACGGTGCGCGCCGAACTTTGACGGTCGAAGCGCGTCCAGGCATCGTGCGGTACCTGTGGGACGGCCAGCTCGATCCGCCCGGTGGACCTGCGGCGACCGGGCGCGGCGCAGCGGCCGCGCCGGGCGGTGGACGGGGGGGACGAGGTGGAGGCACGCCTGCGGCCTTCGGCACGTATCAGTTGCGCCTCACGCTCGGGGGCGCGACCGCGGCGGGTGTCCTGCAACTGCGCGAGGACCCCATCCTGACTGGACGGTGATCCGCGCGTCGGGTGAGCTGTTTCGAATTGCGGCGATTAGCGCTGCTAGACTTCGCCGGGTGCGACTGCTCCTGCTGATTGCGGCGGCCCTGACCGGCTTTGCCGCCAACTCCCTGCTCACCCGCTCCGCCATCACGGGCGGCCACCTCGATGCGTGGTCATTCATGGGCGTGCGGCTGGTGACCGGGGCCGGCGCGCTCTGGGTGTTGTGGCGGGTGCGCGAGGCGCGGCGGCCGCCGGCGGCACGCGAACGCGGCTCATGGGCGATGGGCGCGTGGCTGGCGGGCTACGCGGTGCTTTTCACCGTCGCCTACACGCGGATCGCCGCGGGCCCGGGCGCCCTGCTGTTGTTCGGCAGCGTGCAATTGACGATGTTCTTCACGGCCATGACGCGGGGCGAACGCCTCTCACCCGTCCAGTGGATCGGCGTCAGCCTCGCGCTGGCGGGCCTGCTGGTACTGACCCTGCCGGGCCTGAGCGCGCCCGATCCGCTGGGCGCCCTGTTGATGGCGGGCGCCGGCGCCTGCTGGGGCGCCTACTCACTCGCCGGCCGCCGTGCCCGCGATCCGCTGGCGGTCACCACCGACAACTTCATCCGCGCGGCCGCCGGCGTCGGCCTCCTTGTCGTCATCGCCGCCCCGCACGGTCCCGTGTCGGTCACGGGCCTGGCGCTGGCCACGGTGTCTGGAGCGATCGCGTCGGGGCTGGCGTACGCGGCGTGGTATGCCGTCCTGCCCTCGCTCCCCTCGTGGCGAGCCGCCACGATCCAGCTCGCGGTGCCGGTCCTGACCGCGGCCGCCGCCACCGTCATCCTCGCCGAACCCGTCACCGCGCGACTCACGGCGGCGATGCTCCTCGTCGTCACCGGCATCTGGTGCACCACCCGCGCACACTGACGAGTGTGCTGCGTGTGACGCTTCACGATGAGGCTTTCGGCGCGCGGAGTCCGGCGCGATGCAAGACCGCGAGCGCATCGCCGACCGGCTCAAGCGCCGCGAGTTCGGCCACGGTGGCATCGGGGCTCGGCCGGCCCCTGCGATTCAGCCAGACCGGAATCACGCCCGCGGCGCGCGCGCCTTCGACATCAGCGACCCAGGCATCCCCCAGCATCACGGCCTCGCTCGCCCGGGCCGACACGCGCGCCAGCGCCCGGTCAAAAATCTCCCGGGATGGTTTGCTGATCCCCGCTTCTTCCGACGTGACCATCGCGTCGATCAACGCGTCGAACCCGCAGCGCTCCAGTTTCAGCTGCTGCTCGGCCACGCCGTTGTTGGTGACGATGACGATCGCGTGGTGGCCGGCGCGGACGGCCTGGAGCAGCTCGAGCGCGCCCGGCACGGGATGCCACTGGCTCGCGTACGACTCACGATAGACGCCCGCGAGCGCGTGCGCGAGGGCCTCGTCCCGGATGCCGGCGTCTCCAAGCAGACCCGCGAACCGCTCGCGGCGGGCCTCGTCCACCGTCATCCGTCCGGCCAGTACCTGGACGTGCAGGGTCTCCAGCCACACGCGATGCCGGGCATCGAGTTCGTCAAGTGACCACCGTGTCATTACCGGATGGTGCGCGCGCAACACCGCCAGGGCGTCGCGTGTGGCGCGATCGTGGTCAAAGAGCGTGTCATCGAGGTCGCACAGGAGGATAGGCACCGTATAATCGATGCTATCAGGAGTATTTGAATGCCTTATCCCGAGTATCTCGTAGCCCCCATGCGGCAGGAATTGACGGCGCTTGGCGTTCGTGAGTGCCGCACCGCCGCCGATGTGGACGCCACCGTGGCCTCGCCCGGCGTGGTGATGATGATTGTGAATTCCGTCTGCGGCTGCGCCGCGGGCAAGGCGCGGCCCGGAATCGGCATGGCGCTGCAGCACGCGCACAAGCCCGACGTGGTCGCGACCGTGTTCGCGGGCGCCGACGTGGACGCCACGGACCGCGCGCGCCAGTACTTCACCGGGGTGGCGCCGTCGTCACCGTCGATCGCGCTGCTGCGTGACGGCAAGCTGGTGTACATGATCGAGCGTCGCGACATCGAGTCACGATCCGCCGAGGCCATCGCCGACCAGCTGACGCTGGCGTTTGATCGGTTCTGCGCCGCGCCGGCAGGAGCGTAGCGAGGCGCTGATGAAGTTTCCCTTGTTCGGCAGCTCGACGACGACACCGAAGCCCGAGGGTCCTCCGGCCGTCGGGCCGATTCCGCCCGGAGCGACGGTCGTGTTGCTGGTGGATGACGAGCCGGCGGTGCGCCACCTGTTTGCCCTCGCCCTGAGCCGCGAGGGATATCACGTCGTCGAGGCGGGCAACGGCGCGGAAGCGCTGCAGGTCGCGGCACAGCTCGACGCCATCGATCTCGTCGTGACCGACATCGTGATGCCGGTGATGAAGGGCCCGGAGCTCGCCGCGCGGTTGCGCGAGCGGCTCCCGAACCTGCCGGTTGTGTTTGTGTCGGGGTATTTGGTCAGCGACGATCTGGGTCCCAACGCCCACATGCTGGCCAAACCGTTCGTGCGGCAGGACCTCGTCAAGAAGGTCCAGGACGTCATCGGCCCACCGA
>JANLHE010000471.1 GCA_024653875.1 Acidobacteriota bacterium | reverse complement strand
ACGATCTTCGCCGGCACCGGCGAGACGAACCAGCCGAACAACTCGGCGGCCGGCACCGGGCTCTATCGATCGACTGACGGCGGCGATCGGTGGGAGCGCGTTCCCACCATGGTCGTGGATCCCGTGTTGTCCCCGGTGGCCATCGATTTCACCGTCACGCGCGGCATCAGCACGGTTGTCATCGAGCCGGGCAACTCGCAGACGATCTACGTGGCCACCACGACGGCGATGTACGGCATGACGGCCATTCGAGGCGGGCAGAGCCAGATCACGGGATCGCTGCAGCCGCGCACGGGGCTGTACAAGACCGTCAATGGCGGCACGACGTGGTCGCTCGCCTGGGTGCCGCCGCTGGCGCCCGTGCTGCCGGTGAATCCGCATCTGGGCGTGGGCGTGGCGGACACGATGACCGGTGTGCGTCATGTGAAACTCGATCCACGCAACAGCGCGATCGTCTACGCCTCGGCCTGGAACAACGGCATCTACCGATCGGCACCCGCACTTGAGGGCGGAGACGCCTCCTACAAGCAGGTCTACGCCATCGTCGGCCTCCGTCAATTCCAGGATCTGGCGATGTTCGACCTCACCGTGAAGGATGGCCGGACGCGCATGTATGTCTACAACGGCACGCAGGCGACAGCGACGCAGGGCCTGTTTCGGGTGGACAACACCGAGGTGGCGGCGTCCGCGCTGGCGGCGGGCGGCGCGAACACGTCCGCCTGGCTCAGCCTCTCCTCGTCCACCGCCTCGCAGCCGGGCTCGACGAGCCAGGGCATCTGCTCCGCCCAGTGTTTCTACGATCTGGTGGTGGCGGTGCCGGATGGGCAACCGGACACGGTCATCATCGGCGGCGTCCAGCACCCGACGTTCGGGGAACCGACGCTGCGGTCCACCAATGCCGGCGTGAGTTTTTCCGCGCACGGCCGCGACGCGCAGAATCCGCGCGTCAACAGCCATGTGGACGTGCGCGCGGTGGTGTTCCATCCGGCGGATCCGGACATCGCGTTCATCGGATCCGACGGCGGCGTGGTGCGCACCGACGGCCTGTTCGTGGATATCAGCAGCCGGTGCTCGTCGCTGTTCCCCTCGGCGGCGCAGTGCGCCACGATGCTCTCGCGTGTGCCCAACCGCCTGGTCTTCATGAACAAGGGACTGCAGACCATGCAGTTCTACAACGTGGCGATTGATCCCGTCGATCCCCTGAAGCGGCTCATCGGCGGGCTGCAGGACAACAGCACGATCTGGTATGACGGCACGGGCGATCCGCGCGTCTGGAAACCGCTCTTTTCGTTCGGCGACGGCACCTCCGCGTCAGGTTTCCACCCGACGCGCACTGCCGTGACGTTCGCGAGCTTCCAGAGCAACCGGTACTTCGTCAACTTCAGGAACGGCGATCAGGCGCGCTGGGCGCGCATGGACGATCCCATCCGGGCGTCAAACGAGCGGGCGACGATCACCCAGTCGACGGGCCGGCAGTTCATCACGTTCGATCGCGTGAACCCGGACACGCAGTTCACGGCCTTTCAGCACGTGTGGCGCACGCAGAACAACGGCGGCGATCAGACGTTCCTTGAAACGAACTGCCGCTTCCCGTCCGGGGCGGTGGCCGGCGCCAGTTGCGGCGACTGGCGCCCGCTGGGCGTGGTCTATCCGTTCGCGTTCGGAAGCACACCCAACTCCAGTTCGCGGGCGCCCGGCGATCTCACATCCGATTTCTACGGCAGCGATCGGGTGGGCGGCCTGATCGTCTCGGCGGAACGCACGCCCGCGGACGCGGGCACGCTCTGGGCTGCGACCAGCTTCGGCCGGTTGTTTGTGTCCAAGAACGCCGATGGACCCTCGGCCGCCGTGACGTTTACACGCGTGGACACTCCCTCATTGCCCAACCGTTTCGTGACCAGGATTGCCGTGGACCGCGCCAATCCCAACGTGGCGTTCATTTCGTACTCGGGATTCACCGCGCTCACCCCATCCACGCCCGGGCACATCTTCCGCGCCGTGTACAACCCCGCGACCGGCGTGGCGACGTTCACGTCATCGGACTTCGACCTGGGCGACATTCCAGTCAACACGCTGGCGTATGACGACGTGCGCGGGGACCTCTATGCGGCGACCGACTTCGGCCCGCTCGTACTCAGGGCCGGCACCGCGCGATGGGTGCTGGCCGGGCGCGGGTTCCCTGAAGTCGTGATGGTGGATTTGGAGATCACGCCGGAGCAGGGCGTGCTCGTGGCCGCCACGCACGGCATGGGGATCTTCACCCTGAAGCTGCAGTGACGGTCTCAGGCGCCGTACGGAGGCCCCGGGCTTCAGCCCGGGGCGCGCGGCACGGGCTAAAGCCCGTGCCCTCCATCTGCAGAGATCTGAAACGCGCTCTAGAACTTCATCACCAGG